>DASUHM010000002.1 GCA_036273515.1 Gaiellales bacterium | reverse complement strand
CCTGCTTACCTAGCTCCTGGAAGCGAACGCGGCCGCCGGCCGCGGCGGCTTCCCCCGGCCTCTCTCGCGAGAGGCTTTTTTGTACCCATGGACGCATACGACCCCAAGACGATCGAGCAGAAGTGGCAGCAGGTCTGGGAGGAGGCCGGGGCTTTCGTCACGCCGAATCCGGACGACCCGTCGCACGCCGACCGGACCAAGACCTACGTGCTCGAGATGCTGCCCTATCCGTCGGGCGAGCTCCACATGGGCCACGTCCTCAACTACACGCTCGGGGACGTCGTCTCACACTTCCGCCGCCGCAACGGGTACTCGGTGCTGCGCCCGATGGGCTACGACGCGTTCGGCCTGCCGGCCGAGAACGCCGCGATCCGCGAGGGGGCCCATCCGCGCGAGGTGACGGAGCGGAACATCGAGCAGATCCGCGGCCAGATCAAGCGGATGGGGTGGTCGATCGACTGGACGCGCGAGGTCTCCACGCACGAGCCCGAGTACTACCGCTGGATGCAGTGGCTCTTCCTGCGGCTCTACGACGCGGGGCTCGCCTACCGGAAGGCCGCGCCGGTCAAGTGGTGCCCGAACGACCAGACGGTGCTCGCGAACGAGCAGGTGATCGACGGCCGCTGCGAGCGCTGCGGCGCCGAGGTCGAGGCGCGCACGCTCGAGCAGTGGTTCTTCAAGATCACGGCCTACGCCGACCGGCTCCTGGACGACCTCGCCCACGTGCGCTGGCCCGAGCGCGTCGTCACGATGCAGCGCAACTGGATCGGCCGCTCGGAGGGCGCCGAGGTGTCGTTCGTGCTCGACGACGGCACCGCGCTCGAGGTCTTCACGACCCGGCCGGACACGCTCTACGGCGCCACGTTCTTCGTGCTCGCGCCGGAGCACCCGCGGGCCGTCGAGCTGGCGGCGGGCAGCGAGCACGAGGCGGCGGTCGCCGACTATGTCCGCCACGCCGGCGCGCGCTCCGCCGTCGAGCGGGCCGAGGCCAAGGAGAAGACCGGCGTCTTCACCGGCCGCTACGTCACGAACCCCGTGAACGGCGAGCAGATCCCGATCTGGGTGGCCGACTACGTGCTGGCCGAGTACGGCACCGGGGCGATCATGGCCGTCCCGGCCCACGACGAGCGCGACTTCGACTTCGCCCAGGCCCACGGCCTCGAGATCCGGCCGGTGGTCGCGCCCGCCGGCGAGGAGCCGTCGATCGAGGCGGCCTACGCGGCGCACACGCAGGACGAGGTGCTGGTGAACTCCGGCGAATTCAGCGGCATGCCCGCGCCCGAGGGCAAGCGGGCGATCATCGCCCGGCTCGAGCAGGAAGGCCGCGGCCGCGGCACCGTCGCCTACCGCCTGCGCGACTGGCTGCTCTCGCGGCAGCGCTACTGGGGCTGCCCGATCCCGGTCGTCCATTGCGAGAGGTGCGGCATCGTGCCCGTGCCCGACGACCAGCTGCCGGTCGTCCTGCCCGACATCCGGGACTATGCGCCGCGTGGCCGCTCTCCGCTCGCGGCGGCCGAGGGCTGGGTGCGCACCGAGTGCCCGTCGTGCGGCGGGCCGGCATCGCGCGAGACCGACACGATGGATACGTTCGTCGACTCGTCCTGGTACTTCATGCGCTACGCCGACCCCCACAACGACACGGCGCCGTTCAGCCGCGAGGCGGTCGACGCGTGGCTGCCGGTCGACCAGTACATCGGCGGCGTCGAGCACGCGATCCTGCACCTGATGTACGCGCGCTTCTTCACGAAGGCGCTGTACGACCTGGGCTACCTCGGATTCACGGAGCCGTTCGCGAACCTCTTCACCCAGGGAATGATCTACTACCTCGGCGCCAAGATGGCCAAGTCGAAGGGCAACGTGATCTCGCCCGACGACATGGTCGAGCGCTACGGCGCGGACACCGTGCGCATGTACTCCCTCTTCCTGGGCCCGCCCGACCAGGACGCCGAGTGGTTCGACGGCGGGGTGGAGGGGAGCCACCGCTTCCTGGCACGGCTGTGGCGGCTGGCGGTCGAGTCGGCCGCGGAGGCGCCGCCGGGCATTCCGGCCTCCGCGCCCGCCGAGGGGCCGGGCGCCGGCCTCGTGCGCAAGGCCCACTGGGCGATCGACCGGGTGACGAGCGACGTCGGCGACCGCTTCGCGTTCAACACGGCCGAGTCGGCGGTGCACGAGCTGGTGAAGGAGCTCCAGGGGGCGTCCGAGGCGACGCCGGAGCAGCGCCGCTTCGCCGCCGCGACGGCGGTGTCGCTGGTGCAGCCGTACGCGCCGCACATCGCCTGCGAGCTGTGGGAGCGGCTGGGCGGCGAGCGGCTGTGGGACGCGCCGTGGCCGACGGCCGACCCGGCGATGCTCGTCTCCGACCACGTCACCTACGCGGTGCAGGTGAACGGCAAGCTGCGCGGCCAGTTCAGCGCACCGGTCGACCTCGACCGCGACGGCGTCCTGGCAGAGGCGCGCGCGCTCCCGAACGTCGTCCGCCACCTGGACGGCACGACGGTCGTGAAGGAGATCGTCGTCCCGGGCAAGCTGGTCAGCCTCGTCACGAAGTAGCGCACCAAGCGGGGTCAGACCCCTTCTGGTGCGCGGCTAGACGCGCTGCGTGTCGCGCCGGTACGCCCAGCTGGCGGCGAATGCGAGCACGACCGCCCATGCCGCCATGATGAACCAGCCCCTGGCCGTCCAGCCGTGGCCACCGAGCGAGACGTGGCTGGCCTGGACGAGCCAGTACGACGGCAACGCCTCGGCGACGTCGTGCAGCGCCCCGCTGTTCACCGGGAACCAGACGCCGCCGAGGAGCGAGAGCAGGGCGGTCGTCCCGCCCATCGCCGGGCCGATCGAGTCGGTGGTGAGCAGGTGTCCCATGAGCACGCCGAGCGCGATGAACGGCACGAGGCCGACGAGGATCAGCCCCGTCATCCGCGCCCACTCGCCGGCCGGGAGCGACACGCCCAGCGAGATGCCCGACGCGTACAGCACGATGATCGTGATGCAGGCCATCAGGTAGGCGACGACGACCTTCGTGCGGAAGTAGTCGCGGGTCGAGAGCGGCGTCAGGCGCAGCTGCCGGTTCCAGCCGGCCGCGCGCTCGCCGGCGATGCGCGTCCCGGTCGAGAGGACGGTGTTCATCGTTCCGAACGCCGTCAGGCCGACCATGTAGTAGAGCGCGGCCGGGAGCCCGCTGTTCGCGAAGTTGTGCTCGTTGCGGTTCGGCCCGGCGATCGTGAAGTAGAGCACCACCGGGAACCCGACCGAGAAGATGAAGAAGCGGCGGTTGCGGAACGTGCGCACGATCTCGTACTTGGCGAACGTGATCACGTCTCGATCCCCGTCAGCTGCAGGAACGCCTGCTCCAGACCGGCGCCGGTGATCTCGATGTCGCGGACGTCCGGATAGGCGGTGAGGAGCGCGCGGATGGCGGCGTCCGAGTCGGCGCAGTGCAGGACGATCGCCCGGCCGCGGCGCTCGACCGACGTGACCCCGGCGAGCGCCTCGAGCGCGGCGATCTCGACGCCGGGGAGCGTCGCCCGGATGGTGCGCAGGCCGACCATCGCCTTGATCTCGGTCGTCGGGCCGTCGGCGACGATGCTGCCGTGGGCCATCAGAACGGCCCGGTCGGCGTTCGCGTCCGCCTCCTCGAGGTAGTGGGTGGCGAAGACGATCGTCTTGCCGCGCGCCGCGAACCCGCGCATCGAGTCCCAGAACGCATGCCGGCTCTCGACGTCCATCGCCACGGTGGGCTCGTCGAGGACGAGCAGCGCCGGGTTGGAGACGAGCGCGACGGCGAAGCGGGCTCGCTGCGTCTCGCCGCCGGAGAGGCGCTGCGTGCGGCGGCCGGCGATCTCGCCGATGCCGGCCAGGTCGATCACCTCGTCGACGCCGAGCGGGCTGGGATAGAGCGATGCCATCATGTCGAGCAGCTCGCGGACCGACAGGTCGCGGATCAGCGAGCCGGTCTGGAGCATCGCCCCGATGGCGCCCTGCGCGATGGCGCCGGTCGGGCTGCGGCCGAAGACGCTGACGCTGCCGCTGTCGGGCGGGAGCAGGCCGAGCAGCATGTCGATCGTGGTCGACTTGCCGGCCCCGTTCGGGCCGAGCAGTGCGACGGTCTCGCCGGCGCGGATCTCGACGTCGATGCCGCGGACGGCGTGCACCGGGCCTGCCGGTGACGCGAACGACTTCGTCAGCCCCTGGAGGCTGATCGTCCTGGTATCGGTCGCCGTCGCGCTCACCACCGCGTACCTTGCCAAACCGGCGCGCCGCACACCGCAGGTCGGGGCCGAAACGTGACGCTTCCGGCACAGCTCCGGCCTGGATCCGTGACATGCCCCCGCGAGATCCTGCCTTCCGTGCCCGGGATCTCTCACCGCCAGATCGCCCTCTACGTCGCGGCCGCCGCGATCGTGCTCCTCGTCGGCTGGAAGTACCAGGCGGGTTCGTCGTCGGCCTCGGGCTACCGATCCGACGCTGCAGCGCCCGCGACCCCGGCGTTCCCCACGACGGATGCGGGGCCGACGGTGGTGGTGGTCGACGTGGCGGGCGCGGTGCGTCGCCCCGGCGTCTACCGGCTCGCATCGGGTGCGCGGGTGCTCGACGCCGTGCGCAGGGCCGGCCCGCGCCGCCGTGCCGACCTGGGCGCCGTGAACCTGGCGGCGCGTCTGACCGACGGCGAGCAGGTGAGCGTCCCTGTCCGCGGGGCGCCCGGCGCTGCGACCGCCCCCACCGATCCGACCGCGGGCGCATCGCCCGCGGCGCCCGTCTCGCTGAACTCGGCGTCGCTCGAGCAGCTCGAGACGCTCGACGGGATCGGCCCGGCGCTGGCGCAGCGGATCATCGACTATCGCACGGCGCATGGCGGATTCCGGTCGCTGGAGGAGCTCGACCAGGTGAGCGGCATCGGCCCCGCCCGGCTCGCGGCGCTGCACGGCCACGTCACCCTGTGACCGCGCATACGCGGCTGGTGCTGGCCGCGACGGTCGGCCTGGCCGCTGCGGCGCTGGGGCGGCCGCTGCTGGCGGCGGCAGCCGTGCTTCTCGGCGACTCTGGCAGGGTGCGGGCGGCGGCGATCGCGGTGGCGGCGGTCGCGCTGCTGCTGGGATCGGCGCGGGTGGCGGCGCTCGACCGGCGGGCGCTGGCGCCGGGGCACGTGCGCGGTGCGGTCGTCGTGGTCACGGGCGCCCCGACGGGCAGCCGCGGCCCAGCGGCCGTGAGCGGGACGGGGGAGACGGTGGTGCTCTCGGCGCCGGGGACGCCGCTCGAGCTGGGCGGGCGCTACCGGGTCGACGGCCGCTATGAGCCGCTGGACGCGGTAGTGCGCGACTACTACGCGACCCAGGGCGTCCACCTCGAGCTGCGGGCGACGGAGGCGGTGATGATCGGCCGCCGCGGCGGCCTCTGGGGCGTGACCGATGCGCTGCGGCGGGCGGCGCTCGCGCACCTGGAGGTCGGATCCGACCCGACGCCGGCGCGAGGACTGGTCGCCGGCATCGCCCTCGGCGACACCGGCGCCATCCCGACCGGGAACCGCGACCAGCTGCGCTCGAGCGGGCTCTACCACCTGGTTGCCGTGAGCGGCCAGAACGTGGCGCTCGTGATCGCGTTCACGATCGTCTGTCTCGGCGCCGTGGGTGTGATCGGGGTGCCCGCACGGCTCGCGGCGCTCGGCGTGACCGTGACCTACGTCCTCGTGACCGGCGCGGGGCCGTCCATCGTCCGCGCCGGCGTAGCCGGCGTGCTCGTCGCGATCGGGTGGCTGGGCTCGCGCGCGGTGTCGCGCTGGCACCTGCTCGCGTGTGGCGCCGCGCTCGTGCTCGGGCTCGATCCGCTCGAGCTGTTCGATCCCGGCTTCCAGCTCTCGTTCTCGGCGGTGCTCGCGATCTTCGTGGTCGCACCGCGCCTGCGCGGCGCGCTCGGCAGCGCCGCCGCCGTCTCGGTGGCGTGCACGGTGGTCACCGCGCCGATCGTGTGGTGGCACTTCGGCCGCGCCAGCCCGCTGGCCGTCCCGGCCAACCTGCTCGCCCTCCCGGCCGTGGCGCCGATCCTGTGGCTCTCGCTGGCCGCGGTCGTCGCCCACGCGGTCTGGGCGCCGCTGGCGACGCCGCTGCTCCACCTGGCCGACCTGCTCGCGGCCTACGTGCTCACGATCGCGGCGATGTGCTCGTAGCGCTTGGCGGTTGACTCCTATGCCGTGAGGGTTGCGGCGCCCGACGACACCATCGCTGCCTCGACGACGTTCGTCGTCAACCCGGCGATCCTCGCTTCCAGTGCTGCTCGGTCGCCGTTCTACCGGCTCGAGCAGGACGGGTTCCGCGATGCTCTCCGGTTCACGTTCCGAACGAACGCTGCGGCAGCTGACACTGTGCGCGTGGTCAACAGTCTTGGCCGCACCATCCGCATCGCGAAGGTCGGTGCGCTCGGCGGAACGGCCTCGCACGCCTGGTCGTGGGACGGCCGCAAGGACGATGGCACCGGGTTCAGCCGGGGCTCTTTCGTCTGCACCTCGTCGCAGTCGCAGACGAGCGCAAGCTTCGCGGGCCGGTGGTCGTCGTTCGCGTACGGGCGTTCGCGCCGCGCATCAACGGCTCCAGCGTGGCGCCGTCACCGTTCTCTCCGATCGAGCGCGATGGCCACCGCGATACGACGACGTTCCGGTTCTCGACGAACGCCCGCGCCTCGGACACGATCCGGGTACGGGGGCCCGGGGGGCGAATCGTCCGGATCGTGCGTCTCGGCGTCCTCAAAGGCCACAACCGTACACATACGTGGGCGTGGAACGGCACGAACAACGGTGGCGCGAAGCTCCAGCCGGGCACATATCGCATCAAGGTCGTGAGCGTCTACTACGGCCAGAAGGTCGTCTCCGACTGGCGCACGGCGGTGCTCAAGCGGAAGCCGAGCAGCGGTGGTGGCGGTGGCGCCGGTGGTTCTGGCAACGGTCCGTATTACACGGCGCCTGGCGAGGTGTACCGGGTCGCCGGATCCGACCCATACGGGCTCGACGCCGACAACGACGGGCTCGGGTGCGAATAGGTCTAGCGGCCCACGCGCGCCGCAACAGCGCCTAGTCCAGCGTGGAGCGTCAACGGCGGCAGAGCCGCTCGGGATCGAGCACGGCGACGAGCTCGCCCGCGATCTCGACCAGCGCGACGACGTACTCCGACGCGCCCGCGCCGGCGGGCGGCGGGGTCAGCCGTTCCGGGTCGACCTCGGCGATCTCGCCGGTCTCGCTCACGACCACCGCGCATTGGCCCTCCCGGGTCGCGAGCACCACCATCCGGCCGGCCGCCTCGTCGACCCGCATGCCCATGCGCGCGGCGGCGTCGAGCGTCGGCAACGGCTCGCCGCGGAGCATCGTCACGCCCGCCTCGACCGGCTGTCCCGGCAGCCGCCGCGGCGGCGCGTAGGGCACCACCTCGGTCACCGCGGCGAGCGGGAACGCGAACGCGCCGCCGCCGATCACGCACTGGAGCAGGCGCCCGTCGAGCGGCGGCGTCTCGTCGCTCGCGTCGGCCGGCACGCCGGTCTGGACGTCGCTCGCCCAGGCCGCGATCAGCCGCCGCAGACCTTCCTCGCTGGGCACGCCGCGACGGCCGACACGCTGGCCTCGCTCCTCCATGACGCGATGATATCCCCGCACCCGGCGAATTCCGGGCCCCGCCGGGCCGGTGGGACGGCGGTGCGGCGCGGCGTTCGTGCGACAATGCGGAGCGATGAAGCTCTCCGCAAAGGCCGACTACGCCGTCCGCGCCGTCCTGGTGCTGGCTTCCCACGAGGGCGAGGGCTCGCTGAAGGGCGAGCTCGTGGCGAAGGCGCAGGATCTCCCGCTCAAGTTCGTCGAGAACATCCTCGGCGAGCTGAAGCACGCGGGCGTGGTCGCCTCGCAGCGGGGGCCGGAAGGGGGGTACCGGCTCGCCGTCCCCGCGAGCCAGGTCTCGCTCGCCGAGGTGATCCGGATCGTCGACGGGCCGATCGCCGCGGTCGCCGGCGTGCGCCCCGACGAGGTCAGCTACCCGCCCGGCGCCGAGGCGCTTCCCGGCGTGTGGCTCGAGGCCCGCGGGATGCTGCGCTCGGTGCTCGAGACGACGACCTTCGCCGACCTCGTCGAGCGCTCGCGCGTGCTGGCCGAGCGGCAGGGCGATCGCCGGGCGCCGCGGACGCCCGCCCCGGCGCGGACGCGGCCCTCGCACCGCTGAGGGCGGGGAGGATGAGCGCGAACGCCCCGGCCGAGATGAAGCCGGCCTACCTGATCGCCGGCACCGACTGGCCCAAGGTGGACGCGGCGATCACGCGCCTGCGGGCGCGGTTCGACGCGGAGTCGATCGAGCAGCTCTCGCCGGGCGGCGACGAGCCTGTCGACGTCGTCGCCTCCTGCAACGCGCTCGGGCTCTTCCCCGGCCGCCGCCTCGTGCTCGTGCGGAACGCCGAGGAGCTCGACGCGGACGCCGTTGCGGCTATCGCCGACTACCTGGGTTCGCCGGCGCCCGAGACGACGCTCGGCCTCTTCGGCGGCACCGGGTTCGGCGCGAAGCACCCGCTCGTGCAGGCCGTCGAGGCCGTCGGCGAGGTGCGCATCTTCGACGCTCCGGAGCGAAAGCAGGCGGCCGACTGGGTCGTCCGCCGCTTCGCCGAGGCCCGCACGCAGTGCCCGCCGGCGGTCGCCCGCCGCCTGGTGGAGCTCGTCGGCGAGGACGTCGGCGACCTCGCGCTCGAGACCGACAAGCTGATCGCCTACTGCGGCGGCGAGGTGCCGGAGGTCGAGGACGTCGAGCGGCTGGTGATCCCCAGCATCGACATCAAGCCCTGGGACATCACCGACGCGTGGGGCCGCAGGGACGCCGCTGCCGTGATCGGCCTCGCGACCGCCGACGTCGAGCGCCGCGAGGACGTCGGCCGGGTGATCGCCCAGCTGTCGAACCATGTGCGCCGCGTCCACCGGGCCTCGGTCATGGTCGAGGGCGGCGCGACCCAGGCCGACGTTGCCAAGGAGCTGGGCCTGAAGCCGTTTCCGGCCCAGAAGCTGGTCGGGCAGGCGAAGCGCTTCGAGCCCGCCGAGCTGGGCCGCGCGATCGTGCGCCTCGCCGAGCTCGATCTCGCGGTGAAGGGTGGCAGCAGGGTCGACTCGCGCTTCGAGCTCGAGCTGGCGCTCGCCGACATCACCGCCGGATGAGCGGCCAGACGCTCGCGGCCGCGGTTGCGGCCGCCGTCGCGGCGGCCTGCACCGTGGTCGTCGCAACCCGGCTCCACAAGGCCGGCCCGCGCCGCGCCCCGCTGATCGCGTGGACGATCGGCTTCGCACTCTTCACGGCCGCCACACTGGCGCTGCTCGACGGCGCCGCCCGCGGCTGGTCGGACGTGCCGTTCCGGATCTACTACCTGACCGGCGGGGTGCTGGTCGTCGCCTACCTGGCGGTGGGGGAGATGCTGCTCGTGCTCCCCGGCCGCACTGTCACCCGGCTGACGACCGCGACGATGCTCTTCCTCACGTTCGCAGCAACCGCTGCCGTGCTGGCGGCACGGGTCGACGCCGGCGAGCTTCAGCGGGCCGGGGCGACGCCGCCGAACGGGGCGATCAAGGGGCCCTGGCCGGCGGTCATGGCGATCGGCCTGAACTCGGCCGGCACCGTCGTGCTCCTGGGCGGGTCACTGCTCTCGGCGCGCAAGCGGCGCGATCCGCGGCCGCTGCTCGTCGCGGCGGGCGTGGCCGTGATCGCGCTCGCGTCGAGCGCGACGCGGCTCGGCAGCTACACGCTCTTCGCGCTCGCCCAGGCGGCCGGGGTGACCCTGATCCTGCTCGGCCTGGTTACGCGGAGACGTTCTCGCGGCTGACGATCCGTGACGCGCGCGCCTTGCGCCGCGCAGCGGCGTTGCGGTGGATCGCGCGCCGGGCGGCGGCGCGGTCGACGAGGGCGACGAGGCGGCGGTGGGCGGCGTCGACCTGCTCCGAATCGCCCGCCTCGACGGCCTCGTCGAGGCGCCGGAAGAGCGTCTTGATCTGCGTGCGGTAGCGCAGGTTCTCGAGGCGCTGCCGCGCCGCCGTTCGCACTCGCTTGGCCTGCTGCTTCGAGTTGGCCACCGGATCCCTTCGTGATTTACACGCAAACGCCCGCCTGGCGGCGAGCCGGGGGGAATATAGCAGCGGGTCGATAAACTCTCGCGCCGATGAGCGAACAGAGGCGTCTGGCCGCTTCGACGGCGGTGTTCGGGGCGGCGACGGCGGTGTCGCGCGTCGCAGGCGTCATCCGGGAGATCGTGGCCGCGAGCTTCTTCGGCGCGAGCCCGGCGCTCGGCGCCTTCCTGATCGCGTTCAACGTCCCCAACCTCGTCCGCAGCCTGGTCGCCGACAGCGCGATCTCGGCGGCGTTCGTGCCCGTCTTCGTGCAGCTGCGGGAAGAGGGCCGCGAGCCCGAGGCCTGGAGGGTCGCAAGCATCGTCCTGTGGCTCGCGGCGGTGATCCTGGGAGCGCTGTCGTCGCTGTTCATCCTGCTCGCGCCGTGGATCATGCCGATCTTCGTCCCCGGCAACGAGAACATCGACCCCAACCTGGTCGTCGAGCTGTCACGGTGGATGTTCCCGATCGTCGCGATCCTCGGGATGACGGGCGTCGTCACCGGCATCCTCAACTCGTACGAGATCTTCGGGGTGCCGGCGATGGCGCCGATCGCCTGGAACGCGGTCATCATCCTGGCGCTCGTCCTCTCGCCGCACAGCGCCGAGGCCTACGCAATTGGCGTCCTTGTGGCGACAATCGTCCAGTTCGTGATCCCGCTGCCGCTGCTGCGCGGGCACGGCCAGAGCCTCGTCTTCAGCCTGGCATGGCGCAACCCGCACGTGATCCGGGTGCTGAAGCTGATGGTGCCGGTCACGATCGGCCTGGGCCTGATCAACTTCAACCTGACCCTCGACCTGTCGATCGCGACGCTCGTCCCGGGCGGCCACGCCGACGCTTACCTGAACTACGCCTTCCGCATGTTCATGCTGCCGCAGGGGCTCTTCTCGGTCGCCGTCTCCGCCGTGCTCTTCCCGCGCATCTCGGGACTGGCGGCGCGGGGAGACATCGACGGCTTCGCGAGCACGTTCGCCGCCGGCGCGCGCACGATCCTCTTCCTGCTCCTGCCGGCAGCGGCCGTCTCGATCGTGCTCGCCGAGCCGATCACGCGGGTGCTCTTCCAGCACTCGAACTTCACCCCGACCGACACGCAGCACGTCGCCACGACGCTCGTCGCCTTCTCGCTCGGCCTGCTCGGAAACGGCCTCGCGCTGCTCCTGACGCGAGCGTTCTTCGCCCTCCAGCTGCCGCGGGTGCCGACCCAGGTCGCGTTCGGGAACCTGTTCCTGAACGCGATCCTCGACCTGGCCTTCTACAAGCCGCTCGGCGCGGCCGGGATCGCCCTCTCGACGGCGATCGTCACCACCGTCAACGCCGGCGTGCTGCTCGTGCTCCTGCGCCGCCGCATCGGCTACCTGCACCTGCGCGAGGTGGCCGGCGAGGGGGCGCGGATCGTCGTCGCGACCATCTACTGCACCGCCGCTGCGTTCGGCGTCTGGTGGCCGCTCGACCAGCTGCTCGGCCGCTCGCTCCCCGCCCAGGTGCTCTCGGTCGGCCTCGCGCTCACCGCCGGAGGGGCCGCCTACCTGGCCGCCGGCCGCATCCTCCAGCTCTCCGACATGGAGGTGCTGATGTCGCTCGCAGACCGGATGCGAGGCAGGACGACCTAGGCCGCAAAGTACGCTACAAGGGTGTCACTCGAGACCATTCGCAACTTCTCGATCATCGCCCACATCGATCACGGCAAGTCGACGCTTGCCGATCGCATCCTGCAACTCACCCGGACGGTCGCCGAACGCGACATGCGCGAGCAGGTGCTCGACTCGATGGAGCTCGAGCGCGAGCGCGGGATCACGATCAAGGCGCAGGCGGTGCGCGTCCTGTTCCCGGCCGCCGACGGGCGCACGTACGAGCTGAACCTGATCGACACGCCCGGCCACGTCGACTTCACCTACGAGGTCAGCCGCAGCCTGGCCGCGTGCGAAGGGGCACTGCTCGTCGTCGACGCCGCCCAGGGGATCGAGGCGCAGACGCTCGCGAACGCGTACCTCGCGATCGAGAACGAGCTCGAGATCGTCCCCGTCGTGAACAAGATCGACCTGCCGTCCGCCGACGCGGACGGCGTCGCGCTGGAGGTGGCCGACCTGGTCGGCGGGAACGCCGAGGACGTCCTGCGCATCTCGGCCAAGACCGGGGCCGGCGTCGAGGGCGTGCTGCAGGCCATCGTCGACCGGGTGCCGCCGCCGACGGGAGAGCCCGACGCGCCCGGCCGCGCGCTCATCTTCGACTCCTCCTACGACCAGTACCGCGGTGTGGTCGCCTTCGTGCGCGTCGTCGACGGCACGTTCGAGCCGCGCCAGCGGGTGCGGGCGATGGCGCAGGGGACGACGTTCGAGGTCGAGGAGCTGGGTGTCTTCTCGCCCGGGATGCGGGCTGCGCCCGACCTCGGGGCCGGCGACGTCGGCTACGTGATCACCGGCCTCAAGGACGTCTCCCAGCTGCGCGTCGGCGACACGCTGACGCAGGCCCGGGGCGGTGCGGCCGAGCCGCTGCCCGGCTACCAGGACGTGAAGCCGATGGTGTTCGCGGGCCTCTTCCCGACGGACTCCGACCAGTATCCGGAGCTGCGCGACGCGCTCGAGAAGCTGAAGCTGAACGACGCCGCGCTGAGCTACGAGCCGGAGACGTCGCGCGCGCTGGGGTTCGGCTTCCGGTGCGGCTTCCTGGGCCTGCTGCACATGGACATCGTGCGCGAGCGGCTCGAGCGCGAGCACGACCTCGACCTGCTCGTGACCGCGCCGAACGTCGCCTACCGCGTGCGCGCCGTCGACGGCGAGTGGGTCGAGGTGCACAACCCGGCCCAGATGCCCGACGCGGGATCGATCGAGGAGACCGAGGAGCCGTACGTGCGCGCCTCGATCATCTGCCCGTCCGACCACGTCGGCGCGGTGATGGAGCTGAACCAGGAGCGGCGGGGCACGTTCGGGCACATGGAGTACCTGAGCCCCGAGCGGGTGCAGCTGATCTATGACCTGCCGCTGGCCGAGATCGTGCTCGACTACTACGACCAGCTCAAGTCGCGCACGCGCGGCTACGCGTCGTTCGACTACGAGCTGCTCGGCTTCCGGCCGGGCCAGGTCGTGAAGGTGGACGTCCTGCTGGCCGGCGAGCGGGTCGACTCCCTGTCGCTGATCACCCACCGCGACAACGCCTACCGGCAGGGCAAGGCGCTCGTCGAGGCGCTGCGCGAGCGCATCCCGCGGCAGATGTTCGAGGTCGCGATCCAGGCCGCCATCGGGTCGCGCGTGATCGCCCGCGAGACCGTCAAGGCGAAGCGCAAGGACGTGCTCGCGAAGTGCTACGGCGGCGACATCAGCCGCAAGCGAAAGCTGCTCGAGAAGCAGAAGAAGGGCAAGCGGCGGATGAAGCAGGTCGGCAACATCGAGGTGCCGCAGGAGGCCTTCCTGGCCGTGCTCGAGATCAACCGCGAGGGAGCCGCGTGAGCGTGCGCCACCTCTACGTGCACGTGCCGTTCTGCGCGCACCGCTGCGGCTACTGCGACTTCGTCACCGTGACCGGCCACGAGGACGTGCACGCGGCCTACGTCGACGCGCTCCTCGCCGAGCTCGCCCTGCACGGGCCGGTCGCGCCGGAGACCGTGTACGTCGGCGGGGGGACCCCGTCGTTGCTGGCGGACGATCTGCTGGGACGGCTGCTGGCCGGCCTGCCCGGCGCGGCCGAGGTGACCGTCGAGTGCAACCCCGAGACGATCACGCCCGCCAAGGCGCGCGTCCTGCGCGCGGGCGGCGTCAATCGCATCTCGCTCGGCGCGCAGAGCCTCCGCCCGCACCTGCTCGAGACGCTCGAGCGGCGGGCCCGGCCGGAGACGGTCGCAACGGCCATCGAGACCCTGCGCGCCGAGGGCCATGAAAACGTCAACCTCGACCTGATGTTCGGGGTTCCGGGACAGTCCCGTTCAGACCTTCGAGCCGATATCGAGGGTGTGCTCGCGCATGCCCCGGAACACGTCAGCTGGTACGAGCTCGAGGCCAAGCCGGGCACGCGCTTCGCGGTGCACCACGGAGCGGAGCTGGCCCGCCAGGCCGAGGCGCTCGAGGATCACTACGAGACGGTCGTCGCGGCGCTCCGCGGTGCCGGGTACCGCTGGTACGAGACGGCGAACTTCTGCCGGCCGGGGCGCGAGAGCCGCCACAACCTGGGCTACTGGCTCGGCCACGAATACCTGGGCATCGGCGTCGGCGCGGTGTCGACGCTCGGGCTCGAGAGGCGGCGCAATCGGCCCCGGCTGCACCCGTATCTCGAGGCGTGCGCGGCGGGCCGGCCGGCGCCCGCCGAGGTCGAGGAGCTGACCGCGTCCGCGCGCGGGCTCGAGCGGCTCATGCTGGGACTGCGGCTCGACGAGCCGCTGCACCTGAACGGCCTCGCCGCGCTGGTCGACGACGCGGCCTGCGACCGCCTGGCCGCCGCCGGCCTCGTGCTCCGCGAGGGCGAGACGATGACGCTCACCGACCGCGGCCGCTTCCTGGCCAACGACGTGGTCGCGAGCGTGCTGCGATGAGCTCGCGGCCGCTACTCACTCCGCGCCAGCTCCTGATCCTGACCCGGCTCGTCGACTCCTACATCGCGACCGGCCATCCGGTCGGCTCGAAGGCGCTCGTCGAGGCGGGCGCGATCGAGGCGTCGCCCTCGACGGTGCGCTACGAGCTGGCCGAGCTCGAGACGCTCGGGCTGCTCGGCCACCCGCACACGTCGGCGGGCCGCGTCCCGACGGACGCGGGCTACCGGCTCTACGCCGAGGGGCTGCTGGAACAGCCGGCCGGCGTCGTTGAGCCGCTGCCGGTCGACCTCTCGACCGTCCGCAGCGAGGTCGACACGGCCCTGCGCACGACGACCGAGATGCTCTCCCAGGTGACGTCGCTCGTCGCGCTCGTGACCGCGCCGCCGCTCGAGACGACCGAGATCCGCCACATCGAGGTGCTCCTGCTCCAGCCCCAGGTGGTGATGGTCGTGGTGATCACGTCGACCGGCGGCGTGACGAAGAAGATCTTCCCCTTCGAGCGGGCCGTCGACCCCAAGCTGGCGGAGTGGGCGCGGGAGTTCCTGAACGAGCAGCTGACAGGCGTGCGCCTGGGCGGGCGGATGCTCCAGAACCGGCTCGACGAGCCGGGGCTGTCGGCCCGTGAAGCGGAGTTCCTGGCGACGATCCGGCCGGCGTTCGGCGAGCTCGTCGGGGCGGGCGAGCAGAGCCTCTACGTCGGCGGCGCAGCCCGCCTGCTCGACGAGATGCGCGTCGCCGACCTGGCCGAGATCAACGACCTCGTCCGGGTGCTCGAGAGCCGGATGGGCATGCTCGAGATCTTGCGCGAGGCGCTCGAGTCGCCCCGGCCCTACCTGCGCATCGGCTCCGACCACACGGTGCCCTACATGCGCGGCCTGGCGATGGTCGCTGCGAACTACGGCCTGGCGACCCGGAATCTCGGCACGGTCTCGTTGATCGGGCCGATGCGGATGGACTACGCCGTGGCGATCCGCTCGGTGCGCGCCGCGGCGCACACGCTGTCGGAGTGGGTCGCGGACATCTACGAGGACTGAGGCAGGCCCTTCCCGCCCTCCGGCCGGAACTCGGCCCGGTCGGCGAACGCCGCGATGATCGGCCGCGCCCGCGCGATCAGCTCGCGCGCGGCGGGATCCTCGAGCGACGCGGCGTGGGCGGCCCGGTCGGTCCAGGCCTCGGTCACCCAGACGCTGTCGGGATCGCCGGCCGCGCGGCTGACGACGTAGAGCAGGCAGGCCGGGTTGGCCTCGAGGCCGGCGGCCGCCTCGCGCAGGATGGCCGCGAGCTCGTCGCCGTGGCCGGGTTGGGCGACGATCCGCCCGTGCATGCCGTACAGGGGCTCCGCCATCGGCGCAGTATCGCCCCCGGACCACGAGTCGCGCGGCGGTGAGGGGCTCCGGTCCCCACCGCCGCGCTCTGACTCTGACCCCTGGGCCGGGTCGCGATGTAGACCCCGTTCTCGTTCCATCGCGTCCCCGGCCTCGCCGTCTTGCGTTGTGGTCTCAACATAGCGCACCGGGGCGTCCGGTCAAGTACTCCAAAAGGGTGAAATCAAGCTCGATGTCAACCAAGCACTTGACCAGCCCAAAACCACGGCGAAAAGCGTGCAATTGGCATCTACTGAGAATGTCAATTGGTTCACCGATCGAGGCCTGGTCAAGTGCAGCGCGATGCGCTAGTGTGAGTCGCATGGGGAGGGGGACCACAGCCGCCACCACGCATCGCTCGCTCACGAGGGGCGCCGCTCCGGCATCCGGAATCGGCAGCCGCGTGCGCGAGCTGCGGGTGGCGGCGGGTATGACCCAGGCCGACCTTGCCGGCGAGCGCTTCAGCAAGGAGTACGTGAGCCAGGTCGAGCTCGGCAAGTCGCCGCTCTCCGAGGCGGGGATCCGCTGGTTCTGCGAGCAGCTCGGCGTCGACCGCTCCGAGCTCGAGGGCGACCACGGCCCGGCCGCGCTGGCCGCTGCCGAGGCGGCGATCGTCCGCGCCGAGGCGGCGATCGAGGCTCACAGGCACTCAGAGGCGGTCGCCGCGCTCGACGCCGTCGGGGGGGCGGTGTCGCGCGCGGACGACCCGAAGCTCGGCCTGCGCTTCTGGCTCGCCCAGGGCTGGGCCGTCCACCACCTCGGCGATCTCGAGCGCGCCGCCGCGATGCTCGATCGCGCGCGCGGCCTGGCCGAGTCCGGCGACGACCTCGACCGCGCCCTGTCGCTCTACCGCCTCGGTGTCGTCCGCTTCAAGATGGGCAGCCACGCGACCGCGGTCGCCGCGCTCGACGAGGCGCTGCGCTGCGCCACCGCCGCCGAGCGGCCGTCGGACGCGCTGCGCGCCCGCATCCTGAACACGCGCGCGAAGATCCGCCGCCGCCAGAAGGACTTCACCGCCGCGGCCGAGGACGTCACCGCGGCCCTCGAGCTCGCCCACGGCCTGGGCGACGACCGCGTGCTCGCCGAGACCTACCTCGACGCTTCGCTGGTGGCCGAGCGGCGCAACGAGTACGGCCGCGCCCGCGAGTACGCCGAGCGGTCGAAGGCCCTCTTCGAGCGCGTCGCCGACCACGAGTACGTCGGCAAGCTCCTGAACAACCTCGGCCAGCTGCGCGCGATCACCGGGCGGCCGGACGAGGCGGTGCCGCTGCTGCGGGAGGCGTTCCGGATCGCGGTCGAGCAGGACAACCGGGTCGACGCGGCCTTCGCGGCGTCGTCGCTCGCGTCCGCACGGCTGCACAGCGGCGATCCCGAGGGTGCGGTGGAGAGCGCAAATCGCGCGATCGAGCTATTGGGGTCTCGCGAGGAATACCGACAAGAATTGGGGAACGCCCGGCTGGTCATGGGGCGCGCGCACCTCGCGTGCGGGCGCGTCGACGAGGCGGAGCGCTCCTTCACGGCCGCGGCGGACTGTTTCACCGCGGTGGAATCGATCAGCCACATGGCCGGCGCGTGGGTTGCGATCGGAGATGTGGCAGCAGAGCGAGGCGACTCGGCACGGGCCGCCGACCTCTACCGGCGGGCGGCGGAAGCGCTGCAAGACGTCCGCTGGTGATCCTGGGCAGATCGCGATCACAACAAGGGAGGGATGACATGAGGCTTCTCACGAGGCGACCCGTGCTGTTCCTGTGGGCGACGTCGGTGGCGCTGTTCCTCGCGCACGTGTCGCATCACGGCGGCGGCCGCGGCTTCCACGAGTGGTGATCGGCTGGCCGTAGACTACGGCCGTGGCCACGAAGCGGGACTACTACGACGTGCTCGGAGTGGACCGCGACGCGTCCGAGGCCGACGTCAAGAAGGCCTTTCGCCGGCTCGCGCGGGAGTTCCATCCCGACGTGAACCCCGGCGACACGGACGCCGCCGAGCGATTCCGCGAGGCGTCCGAGGCCTACGAGGCGCTGAGCAATCCCGAGACGCGCGCCCGCTATGACCGCTTCGGTCACGCGGGCGTCGCGGGGACGCAGTTCCACCCCGAGCAGTTCATGGACTTCTCCAACCTGTCCGATCTGCTCGGGGCGTTCTTCGGCGACGACCTCTTCGGAGGGGCGCGCCGGCCGGCCCGCGGCGGCGACGCGGCCGCGGCCGTCAACCTGACCCTGGTCGAGGCCGCTTTCGGCGTCACCCGCGAGGTCGACGTCGACATCATCTCGCCCTGCGACCGCTGCGAGGGCAGCGGGGCGGAGCCGGGGACGATGCCCCAGACCTGCCCCAGCTGCGGGGGCAGCGGCCACGTCCAGCACGTGTCGAACACCGCCTTCGGTCAGTTCGTGCAGACCGCGCCCTGCGCCGCCTGCCGCGGCCGGGGGGTGAAGATCGACACGCCCTGCACCGCCTGCCGCGGCCGCGGACGGCGCCGGGCGCACGAGTCGGTCGAGGTGCAGATCCCGGCCGGCATCATGTCCGGCCAGCGCCTGCGCATGCCCGGCCGCGGCCACACCGGAGAGAGCGGCGCCGCCCGCGGCGACCTCTACGTCAACGTCACGGTCGTGGCGGACGAGCGCTTCGAGCGCGAGGGCAACGACATCGTCTCGGTGCTCGACGTGCCGTTCACGCGCGCGGCGATGGGGACGTCGACCACGATCGAGACGCTGGACGGCCGCCACGAGCTCGAGATCCGGCCCGGCACCCAGCCCGGCGAGGTGCTCGTGCTGCGGGGGAAGGGCATCCCCGTCCTCGGCGGCCGCGGCCGCGGCGACCACCGCGTGGTCGTGAACGTGCTCGTGCCGCGCAAGCTCTCCGACGAGCAGCGGGCGCTGCTCGACCGGTTCGAGGGGACGGTCGACGACGCCACGTACGCGGCCGACGACGGCTTCTTCCAGAGGCTGCGGACCGCGTTTCGGTGAGGCGCTACCGCCTGCGGGTGCCGGCCGCCGAGGCCGAGCCCGCCCTCGTGCGGATGCTCGATCTCTTCCCGGACGGGGTCGAGGAGGAGCGCGACGGCGACGACGTCGTCCTGGCCGGGTACGCGGACGAGGCCCCGGCGGACGGGCTCGAGGCGGACGAGGTGGAGCCGGGCTGGGAGGACCGCTGGCGCGAGTACCACCGCCCGGTCACCGTGGGTCGCATCTGGGTCGGCCCGCCCTGGTCGCCGCAGCCGGCAGACGGGGCCTGGCCCTTGCCGATCGTCATCGACCCGGGGCGGGCCTTCGGGACCGGGGGGCACGGCTCGACCCGGGCGGCGCTCGAGCTCCTGCAGCGGCTCGACCCTTGCCCGGCGCTCGACCTCGGCTGCGGCTCGGGCGTGCTCGCCATCGCGGCCGCCAGGCTGGGCTTCGGACCGCTTGCGTGCTTCGACCGCGACCCGCTGGCCGTCGGCGCGACCGCAGAGAATGCCGAGCGAAACGGCGTCGCCCTCGCGGTATCCCAGGCCGACGTCCTGGTCGACCCGCTGCCGCCGGCGCCGCTGTGGATCGCGAACCTCGAGCTCGGCCTCTTGCGCAAGCTGCTCGAGCGGCCCGACCTGCCGCCCCGGATCCTGGTCTCCGGCCTCCTCGATCCCGAGACGGTCGGCGGCGCCGGGCGCGTCGTCGCCGACGGCTGGGCCGCGGAGCTCGTGGAGCCGTGACCCGCCACACGTACCGCTTCTTCGCCGCGTCGGTCTCGGGCGGCGTCGCCTTGCTCGGCCCGCGCGACCGCCGCCACCTCGAGCAGGTGCTGCGCATGCAGGTGGGCGATACTTGCGAGGTCGCCGCCGGCGGGCGTGCCTACCGTGCCCGCGTCGTCCCCGGCGGCCTCGAGCTGATGGAGGAGATCGAGACCGTGACCGCACCGCCCGTGACCGTCTGGCTGGCCCAGCCCGGCGGCCGCTCCGACGAGGCGATCGAGCGCCTCACCGAGCTCGGAGTCGCCCGGATCGGGGCGATGCGCTGCCGCCTCCTGAAGGGCGAGTTCACAGATGCGCGGCTCGAGCGGTGGGGGCGGGTGGCCGCCGCCGCCGCGAAGCAGTCCAAGCAGTCGCGCGTGCCCGAGATCCTGCCCGTGACCGACTACGCCGACGTGCTCTCGCCGGAGGCCGTCGTGCTCAGCCACACCGGCGCGTCCGGCGGCCTCGCCGACCGCATCGTCGGCCGCCGCGGCGCAACGCTCCTGATCGGGCCGGAGCCCGGCTTCTCCGAGGACGAGCTCGACCTGGCCCGCTCCCGCGGCGTCGCGGTGGCGACGTTCGGGCCGGTGGTACTGCGCACCGAGACGGCGGCGATCGTCGCCGCGGCGCTCGCGCTGCGCGAGATGGGGTTCCTGGGATGAGCACGTTCGCGGTCGAGTTCCTCGGGTGCAAGGTCTCGCTGGCCGACGCCCAGGCCGTGCGCGAGCGCCTCGCCGAGGACGGCCACGACGAGGTCGACGCCCCCGCCGCCCGCGTCCGGGTCGTCAACACCTGCTGCGTGACCGCCGAGGCGGTGGCGAAGTCGCGCAAGGCCGTGCGCCGGGCCGCCCGGACGGCCGACCGCGTGCTCGTCACCGGCTGCGCCGCCAACCTGCGCGACGCCGGCCTCGACGTCGCCCCGAACGTGAACGTGCTGCCGGTGCGGGCAGAGCGGCTGCCCGAGGCGGCCGCCGGTCTGGTCGGCGACCTCGGCTGCACGGGCGGCGCCGCCCCGCCGTTCGCGCGCACCCGCGCGTACGTGAAGGTGCAGGACGGCTGCTCGTTCGCGTGCACGTACTGCGTCATCCCGCAGGTGCGCGGCGCAAGCCGCAGCCGGGCGGCCGGTGCGGTGCTCGCCGAGGTGGGTCGGCGGGCGGTCCAGGGCCACCGCGAGGTCGTGCTGACCGGGATCAATCTGGGCTGCTTCCGCGACCGCGCCGCCGGCATGCGCCTGGCCGACCTGCTGGTCGCCGTCGCCGAGGTGCCCGGGATCGAGCGGGTGCGGCTCTCCTCGATCGAGGTGAACCACCTGACCGACGCGCTGCTCGACGCGCTCTCCCATCCGCGCGTGGCCGCCCATCTGCACGTGCCGATGCAGTCGGGCGACGACGGCGTGTTGCGCGCGATGCGGCGCCACTACTCCGCGGCGACGTTCCTGGCCCGCACGCGCCGCGCCCGCGCGCGCGTCGCGGGCGTCAACCTGACCACCGACGCCCTCGTCGGGCATCCGGCCGAGACCGAAGGGGCGTTCGCTGCGACGCTGCGGACGGTCGAGGAGGCAGGATTCACGAAGGTGCACGTCTTCCCGTACTCCCCCCGGCCCGGCACGACCGACGGCGACCGCCCCGGCGTGGCCGCGACCGCCAAGCGCGCCCGCTGCGCGCGCCTGCGCGAGCTCTCCGACGCGCGCGGCGCTGCCCACCGGGCCGCCAAGCGCGGGCGCCGCGAGCGGGTGCTGGTCGAGACGGGCGACGGCCGCGGCCACGCCGACGACATGACGGCGTTCGTCGTCGCCGGCGCCGACCCGGGCGCGATGGTGGACGTCGTCGCCGCCGGCGTCGACGGCGACGCGGTGGTGGGGGTGCCGGCATGATCGAGCGCGTCCAGTCCGAGCTCCGGACGGCGATTCGTGGCGGCGACCGCACGCGCGTCGACGCGCTGCGGCTGATGCTCTCGGCGCTGCAGAAGGCCGAGAAGGACAAGCCCGCCGGGGAGTTCACCGACGCGGACGCCGAAGCGGTGCTGCGGCGCGAGCGCAAGCAGCGGATCGAGGCGGCCGAGGTCTACCGCGAGGCCGGCCACGCCGACCGGGCCGCGCGCGAGCAGGCCGACGTGCCCGTAATCGACGAGTTCCTGCCCCAGGCGATGGGCGAGGCGGAGCTCGAGGCGCTCGTCGACGCGGCCATCGCCGAGACCGGGGCGACGTCGATGAAGGAGATGGGCCGCGTGATGGGGCTCGTCACGCAGCGCGGCGGCGGCCGTGTCGACGGCAAGACGGCGTCGGCGCTCGTCCGATCGCGGCTCGGCGCCTAGACGTGGCCGGCGACGGCCTGATCACGGTCGCGAGCGCCCATCCGGTCGCCGAGACGGCCGACCGGCTGGCCGCGGCGGCCGAGGCGGCGGGAATGACGGTGTTCGCCCGCGTCGACCACGCCGCCGGCGCGGCGGAGGCCGGGATGCCGCTGCGCCCGACAGAGCTCATCCTGGTCGGCAACCCGCGCGGCGGCACCCCGCTCATGCAGGACGGCCAGACCGCCGGGATCGACCTGCCGCTGCGGGCGCTGGCGTGGGAGGGCTCCGACGGTCGCGTCTGGGTGACGACGAACGACACGGCCTGGATCGCGGCCCGGCACGGGCTCGGCGAGGCCAGCGCGGCGGCCGTCTCCGCCGTCGCGGCCGGCCTCGCGCGGATCGTGGGGGAGGCGACGGGCGGCTAGGCCCGTTGCGGGTTCCGGGCGACCCGCCTCTACACTTTCCCCGATGGCACGAGTCCAGATGTCGGTCGGGAACGAGCTCGCCACGGAGCTCGGGAACGACCGCGACGCGATGCTGAAGGCGCTGACCGAGCGCGCCGGCGTGAACGCCTACCTGCGCGGCAACGAGCTCACCCTCGACGCCGACGACGGCGACGCCGTGGAGCGGGCCCGGTCGGTGATCGAGGAGCTGGCCCAACTGGTCGCCGAGGGTGTGAGCGTCGGCCCGCAGACCGTCGACGCGGTCGCCGGCGTGCTGACCGACAACGGCCGCGCGGTCGACGTGCTCCACGACGTCGTCTGGATGCACCGGGGCAACAAGGTGACGCCGAAGACGATCGGCCAGAAGCGCTACGTCGACGCCATCCGCACGAACACCGTCACGTTCGGGATCGGCCCGGCCGGCACCGGCAAGACGTACCTTGCGATCGCCCTCGCCGTGGCCGCGCTGCAGGAGCGCGAGGTCGCCCGCATCATCCTCACCCGGCCCGCGGTCGAGGCCGGCGAGCGGCTCGGCTTCCTGCCCGGCGACCTGCTGGCCAAGGTCGATCCGTACCTGCGCCCGCTCTTCGACGCCCTGCACGACATGCTCGACGCCGAGCGGCTCGCCTCCTACATGGACAAGGGCATGGTCGAGGTGGCCCCGCTCGCGTTCATGCGCGGGCGCACGCTGAACGACTCGTTCATCATCCTCGACGAGGCCCAGAACACGAGCCCCGAGCAGATGCAGATGTTCCTGACCCGGCTCGGCTTCGGCTCGAAGGTCGTCGTCACCGGCGACATCACCCAGATCGACCTGCCCCGCGACCACCGCTCCGGCCTCGTGAACGTGATGGGCGTGCTCGACGGCGTGCCCGACATCGCCTTCGTCCGCTTCTCCGACGCCGACGTCGTCCGTCACAAGCTGGTGCAGCGGATCGTCAGCGCCTACCGCGAGCACAGCGAGAGGGCGCGCGAGTGACCGTGGCCGTCGAGGTGCGGAACCGCGCCCGGATTCCCCTCGACGGGGAGGCCGCGGCGACCGTGCTGGCGGCGGCGTTCGAGGCGGAGGGCGTGACCGACGGGGAGGTCGGCCTCACGGTCGTCGGCAGGACCGAGATGGGGCGGCTGAACGGCGCCCACCGCGGCAAGCCCGACCCGACCGACGTGTTGTCGTTCCCGCTCGACATGCGCGACCCGCTCCCCGATGGCGTCCCCCGCCAGCTGGGCGACGTCGTCATCTGCCCCGCGGTGGCGGCCGCCCAGGGGACGCCGATCGACCATCTGCTCGTCCACGGCGCATTGCATCTCCTGGGATACGACCACGAGGCCGATGAAGGAGAGATGCTCGCCCGCCAGCAGCAGATCGTTCAGGAGATCTCCCGTGCCGCCCGTCCTGCGTAGCCCCGAAGACACCAAGAAGGCCGCCCGCCGGGCCGCGCCGTTCAGCGCCGCGCGGCGCGAGGCGAGCGGGCTCGTGAACAGCTTCAACTACGCCTTCGAGGGCATCATCTACGTCGTCCGCACGCAGCGGAACATGCGGATCCACTTCATCGTCGCCCTGGCGGTGCTGCCGCTCGGGGTGCTGCTCGGGGTGAGCCGGATCGAGATGCTGGCGCTGATCCTGGCGGTCGCGTTCGTGCTGCTGATGGAGATGGCGAACACGGCGCTCGAGATGACGATCGACGTGGCGACGCCGGCGTTCGACCCGCGCGCCCGCGCGGCCAAGGACATCGCCGCCGGCATGGTGCTCGTCTCCGCGGTGACGGCGCTCTTCGTCGGCTACCTGGTGTTCGCGCCGCGGCTGCAGCACCCGAGCCAGCGCGCGATCAACACGGTGCGCCGCTCGCCGGTGCACCTGACGGTGATCGCGATCGTCGTCGTGATCCTGCTCGTGATCGCGATCAAGGCCTACTTCGGCACCGGCTCCCCGCTGCGCGGCGGGCTCCCCTCCGGCCACGCGGCCGTCGCGTTCGGCGGCTGGGCGGCGATCACCCTCGTCACCCACAGCTACGAGAACCAGGTGCTGGTGTCGACGCTCGCGTTCGTGATGGCGACGCTGGTCGCCCAGACCCGGGTGGAAGCGGGCGTCCACTCGACCCTGGAGGTGGTCTACGGCGGCGTGCTGGGCGCCCTTGTGACGACGGCCATCTTCCAGGCCTTCACCTAGCCAACCGGGGTCAGACCCCGAACGCCGGCAGGGCGTGGACCGTTGCGATGTTGTGACGCCTTGCGTGCTGACCGGTGACACGGCGGCGCGTAGCGTGGGAGGCATGGCCGATCCCGCCTCCAGCGACCACGTCATCGCCGACCGCTACCTGACGAGCCCGTCCGCGCTCGCCGCGCGGCCCTTCGGCCCGGTCGACGCGCTCGACACCCGTTCGGGCCGCGGCGCCCAGGTGCGGATCGTCCTCGTCGACGGCGGCTGGGACGAGGCCGACCTCGCCGATGCGGTCGCCCGCTGGTGCGGGATCGGCTGCAGCGAGGTGTGCGGCGTGCTCGACTTCGGCCGCCACGGCGAGCGCTGGTTCCTCGTCCTGCCGCCGAGCCTCGGCCTGCCGGTCGAGCGCTGGCGGATGCTGCGCCGTCCGGCCGCGGCCGACGCCGCCCGGCTGGCGCTCGCGTTCGGGCGCCTGGCCGATCGGGTCGCCGCGGCCGGCTTCTCGCCCGACCTGGCCGTGCTCGCCGACGTCGCCGTCGGCCCCGGCCCGACGCCGTTCCTGGAGCGGCCGCTGCTGCAGCCGCCGTCCGCGGGCACGCCCGTGACGGGCGACGGCCAGCGCGTGCTCGCCGCCGTCATGGCGGCCGCGCTCGGCCCGCTCACCCCGCCGCCCGAGCTGGCCGCGTGGCTGGAGCGCGCCGGCGCGGGCGACTTCCCGGGTCTGGCAGACTGCCTCGACGAGCTCGAGCGTTCCGGCGCCGCCGGCGACGGCGCCGACCCCGAGGCCCGCCCGCCCGGCCTGCAGCACCTGTTCGACGAGGACTTCGACCTCGACGGCGTGATCGTGGCGCCGCCCGACCGCAGCCGCCGGCCGCTGCTCGCGGCGGTGCCGATCGCCCTGGTCGCGATCGCGGGCGCGCTGCTCCTCCTCGGCCACGGTGCCCACCGGAGCGCCGCCGCCGAGCCGCCGCACCGCCACGCCGGGCCGCGTGTGACGCCGGTCGCGCCGGCGCCGGTCGCGCCCAAGCCCGCGAAGCGCGCGCCGGTCACGCACACCGCTCGTCACGAGAAGAAGAGGACGCGCGCCCATGAGCACGCGGCGCCGGCGCCGCCGGTGCACACGACGTCCACGGCGCAGGCACCGGCTCCGACCACGACCGCCACGACGCCGCCTGCGACGACCCAGGCGCCCGCGCCGTCGCCGGGCACCGTCGAGCTCCCACCCCCCGGCGGCACGACGCTGCCGGCGCCGTAGGCGGGCCGTCTACGATGAGCCCATGCGCGCCCCGACCGCTGCCGAGCTCGAGCTGTACGCCCTCGCCGAGGCGGCGATTGGCAACGCATACGCCCCGTATTCGCGCTTCCCCGTCAGCGCCGCGCTGCAGCCCGCGGGCGGCGCCGAGCCGGTCATCGGCGTCAACGTCGAGAACGCCTCGTACGGCGTGACGATGTGCGCCGAGCGGAGCGCCCTCTTCGCCGCCGTCGCGGTGGGCATCCGCCGGTTCGAGACCGTCGCGGTGCACGCGGAGGCGACGTCGTGCCCGCCCTGCGGCGCGTGCCGCCAGGCGCTGGCCGAGTTCGCGCCGGACATCACCGTCGTCTACCGGCGTGGCGGCGAGGTCGTCGCAGCCGCCTTCGACGAGCTGCTGCCCGAGCGGTTCGAGCTGTGACCGACGAGGTGCACCGGTCCGGCCTGGTGGCGCTGGCCGGGCGGCCGAACGTCGGCAAGTCGACGCTCGTGAACCGCATGGTCGGCGAGCACGTCGCCGCCGTCTCGGCCAAGCCGCAGACGACCCGGCGGCGCGCGATCGGCGTCGTTCACCGTCCGGGCAGCCAACTCGTCATGGTCGACCTGCCCGGCTTCCAGAAGCCGTTCGACCGCCTCACCGAGCGGATGCAGCGCTCGGTGAACGAGACCCTCGCCGACGCTGACGCGACGCTGCTCGTGCTCGACGCCCGCACGCCGATCGGCGCGGGCGACCGCTTCATCGCCGCCCGGGTGCTGGCGAGCGGGGCGCCGCCGTGCGTGATCGCCGTGAACAAGACCGACGGCCTCGGCGCCGACCAGGTGATCCCGGCTCTCGCGGCGGCCGCCGCGCTCGGCGAGCCGCACGCCGTGCATCCGATCAGCGCGCGCACGGGGGAGGGGACGGACGAGCTCCTCGCCGACCTGCTCGGGCTGCTGCCCGAGGGCCCGGCCTGGTTCCCGGAAGGGATGACCACCGACCAGCCGCTCGAGCAGCGGATCGCCGAGCTCGTCCGCGAGCGGGCGCTCGAGCTGACCCGCGACGAGGTGCCGCACGCCGTGGCAGTGCTGGTCGAGTCGATCGTGCCGCGCCGCGACCGCACCGTCGTCGAGGCGAAGCTGATCTGCGAGACCGCGTCGCAGAAGGCGATCCTGATCGGCCGCGGCGGCGCGATGGTGAAGCGGATCGGAAGCGAGGCCCGGCCGGCGGTGGAGGCGGCGGTGGGCGGTCCTGTCTTCCTCGAGCTGTCCGTCAAGGTGCGCCCGCGCTGGCGCCGCGACGCCGCCGAGCTCGACCGGCTCGGGGTATGAGCCGTGCCGATCCTTCATCTACACTGACGCCGAATGCCTCCGTTATCGGCTGAGAAGTTCATCGGACGGGCGGTCGATGACCTCGCTTGACCGCATGATCTCCTCCAGCCGGCGGGCCCTGGAGCAACGCCGGGACGCGCGGCCGCTCGCCCAGCTCGAGCAGGCCGTGACCGACATGGAGCCCATCC
Organism: Gaiellales bacterium; assembly: GCA_036273515.1. Taxonomy (GTDB): domain Bacteria; phylum Actinomycetota; class Thermoleophilia; order Gaiellales; family JAICJC01; genus JAICJC01. The sequence continues at coordinate 165,942 of DASUHM010000002.1, read as the reverse complement.
GCCCCTTCACGGAGGGCGTCGTCGGCGAGGAGATCTCCTTCGTGCTGCGCATCTCGGCGGCCGATCCGGCGCTGATCGAGGCGGCCGAGGCGGCGGGCGTCGCCGGCCTCGCCGTGCCCGGCGACGCGGTGCCCGAGGGCCTCGACACGACCTGGCTGCCGGTGCTGCACAAGGGCGTCCTGATCGACCCCTACCAGCTGTACGAGAGCCGGCTCGGCGGCGCCGACGGCGTCGTCCTGATCGCCGGCGCGTTCGACGGCGAGGATGAGCGCTTCGCCGAGATGCAGTCGGTCGCCCTCCACCTCGGGCTGGACGTCGTGGTCGAGGTCGCCGACGAGGACGAGCTCGAGCTCGCCCTCGACCTGCTCGACCCCGACTCGTTCCTGATCCAGAACCTGCGCGGCGGCCGCGACGACCCCGACTTCGAGCACACGTTCTCGCTGCTCGAGGAGGTGCCGGCGGGGAAGGTGGTGCTGTCCGAGGGCGGCATCCACCACCGCGACCAGGTGCTCGCGCTCGAGAGCGCGGGCGTCGACGCCGCCGTGCTCGGCGACTGGGTGCACGAGCTCGGGATCGCCCCGACGTTCGACATCCTCCGCGGCGACTCGCGCGGCTAGGTCCCGCTAGCCGAAGAACGCGGCGGCGCGGTCGTAGAGCTCGCGGGGGACGACCTTCAGGTCGGCGACGGCCTCGGCCAGCGGTACCGCCACGATGTCGTCGCCGTGCAGGGCCGCCATCATGCCCCAGTCGCCGCGCTGAACGAGCTCGGCCGCCCGCAGCCCGAACCGGGTCGCGAGAACGCGGTCGCGCGCCGTCGGCGACCCGCCGCGCTGGATGTGGCCGAGCGTCGTCACCCGCGTCTCGAAGCCGGTGCGGCTCTCGATCTCGGACGCGAGCGCCGCACCGACGCCGCCCAGCCGGGCGTGCCCGAACGCGTCGACGTCGGCGGAGGCGACCGTCCGCGACGCGCCGCTCGCGTAGGTGAGCTCGTAGCCCTCGCTGACGACGACGATCGAGAAGTCCTTGCCCTTGGCGTGGCGGTTGCGGATGAGCTCGCAGCAGTGCTCGACCGTCATCGGCAGCTCCGGGATGAGGATCACGTCGGCGCCGCCCGCCATCCCCGCCATCACGGCGATCCAGCCGGTGTGGCGGCCCATCACCTCGCACACCATCACCCGGTCATGCGACTCGGCCGTCGAGTGCAGGCGGTCGATCGCCTCCGTGGCGATGGTGACCGCCGTGTCGAAGCCGAACGTGTAGTCGGTGCCGCTCAGGTCGTTGTCGATCGTCTTGGGCACGCCGACGATCGGCGCGTCGTGCTCGGCGTGCAGGCGCGCGGCCACGCCCAGGGTGTCCTCGCCGCCGATCGCCACGAGGGCGTCCATCCGCCCGAAGTTCTCGAGGACGCGCTCGACGCCCCCGTCGGTCTCGAACGGGTTCGTGCGCGACGTGCGCAGGATCGTGCCGCCGCGGGGCAGGAGGCCGGTCACGTCCTGGGCCGAGAGCGGCCGCATCTGTCCCTCGACCATCCCCCGCCAGCCGTGGAGGACGCCGACCACGTCGTCCCCCCGTTCGAGGGCGGTCCGCGCCACCGCCCGGATCACCGCGTTCAGCCCGGGACAGTCGCCGCCACCGGTCAGCAAGCCGATGCGCATGAGCGTGTTCTACCCGGCGTCGGGCCCCGGGGCGTAGTCCATCGGCCCGCGGCGGCTGCTCGCGGCGTCGTCGGCGTGCACGATCAGGACGGGCACCGGGCTGTGGTTGAGCACGCTGTGGCTGACGCTCCCGAGCAGCGCGGCCGCCGCCCCGCCGCGGCCGCGCGAGCCCATCACGATCAGGTCGTGGGCGCCCTCGGCGGCTCGCCTGATGATCGCGGCGGCCGCCGCGCCCTGGCCGACGACCGTCGTCACCGGCATGTCGTCGTCGAGCCGCGCCGCCGCCGCGCGCAGCGTCGCCTCGGCCTCGCGGTTCGCGTCGTCCTGGGTGGGGAGGAGGCCGGTGTACGGGCCGGCCATGAACCGCCAGGCGGTGCGGGACGCGACGCTCATCAGCGTGATCCGCGAGCGCTGCACCCGGGCCAGGTCCAGGGCCTCCTCGAGCGCCCGGTCGGCGTGCGCGGATCCGTCGACCGCGACGAGGATGTTCAGGAACACGGGGGAAGCGTAGGGTCCCAGACGGACGGCCGGGCCTTCCGATGCGAGCGGGCAGTGTCGCGGCGGATGGCCCGGCCGTCGTCGCCTAGTCTTCCCGGCGGCCGTGAGACCTGCGTGAGAAGCTGTTCAAGATGGGTGATTCCACGCCCCCGCGCGCCTGGACGTCGGGCTGTTGGCGGGGGTTCGGGTCGCTGGTGGGGCTGCGGGACGCACCGGGGCGCGGAATGACCATCTCTAGCGGAACCGCCCCGGGAACTGGGCGATGATGCCGGTGCTGAGCATGTCGGCCATGCCAAGGATCTCGTGCTCGACCTGGTCGTAGGCGTGCACGCTCGCCCCGAACTTGCCGGTCAGCTCCGCGACCGCCTCGTTCGTGGTCAGCTTCAGGTGCCGGTGCATCATGGCCCGCAGCGCCGCGAGCGGCCAGTGGCGCGGGTTGGCGGCGTGCAGGAAGGCCGAGATCCGGTTCGCGTTCGCGTACCAGGCGGCGTTGTCCGCCTTGAGCGCCGCCGAGTCGCCCGACTTCACGTCGCCGAGGATGCGCACGGCGATCAGGATGTGCTGCCGCAGGAGACCGGTCAGCCGGTGCCCGGCCGCACGGCCGTAGAACGGCACGATCGCCGCGCCGATGTCGTGCTGGTTTCGCAGCAGCCGCGCCTCGGTCGCGCGCAGATCGGGCAGGTTGCCGGCGAAGCTCACGATCGCGAGCCGCGTCCAGGCGACATGCTGCTCCCAGAGGATGCGCATCGAGTTTCGAAATGCAAGCTGGCGGGACGTGATCATCCCGCTCATGTCCATCGTCGCGGCGGCGTGCGAGCGGGTCGCCGCCCGGTGCGTCTGGGCGTCTGCGGTCTTGCCGACGGCGATGCCGATCGCGGCGGCGGCGACGAGCAGGCCGACCGCCATCATCAGCCGCCGGCGCCCCCTGGGCCTGGCATCTTGCATGTGGCGTCCTTTCCCTCGAAGGTGTTCACTGCGTCCCGGCTCTAGCGTCGGCTCCCGGGCGGTTCTTACGTGTCGCCGCCGGGTAAGGAACGGCGTCGCGCGGACGCAAAGAGGGCATGAAGATCGTTTCCGACACAGGGGTCGCGACCGAGATCGACGTGGCCGGCTGGCGCGAGCGGCGGCTCGAGGCGGCCGGGTTCGACGAGCGCACGGCGGGCATGCTCGCCGGCGACTGTGGGTACGACCTGCACGGCCTGATCAACCTCGTCGAGGCCGGGTGCCCGCCCGAGGTTGCCGTCCGGATCATGGCTCCCCTCGACCTGCGGCCACGCCCTTGCTGAGCCGCGACGCGGCCGATACGGTGCGGAGGGTGGAGCCGGCCCGCGCAACGGCGGCGTCCGCGCCGCTCGACCCGGACTCGCGCGCGTGGGTGCGCGGGCTCAGCCTCCCGAGCGGCCAGCGCGACATGGACGTGGCTCGGCTCCATGCGTTCCTGCTGCGTGCCGTCCGCTTCGAGCTCGGCCGCCGCCGCGCGGCGCTCCGCGACGTCCCGGGGGCGGAGCTCGACGACATGGCGATGCAGGCCGCCGACGACGCGCTCCTGGCGGTCATGCGCAAGCTGCCGACGTTCCGGGGCGACAGCCGCTTCACCACCTGGGCGGCGAAGTTCGCGATCCTCGAGGCGTCCGTGAAGGCCCGCCGGCGGGCCTGGCAGCACCGCGAGATCACGCTCGAGCCCGAGGCCTGGACGCGGCTGGCGCCGGCCGTTGCGGCTGCCGACCCCGACGACGCGGAGCGGCTGCGGGCGATCGCTGCCGCGATCCGCGAAGTCCTCAGCCCGCACCAGCGCGAGATCCTGGTCGCGATCGCCCTGAACGACGTGCCCATCGACGTCCTCGCCGACCGCCTCCAGACCACGCGCGGCGCGATCTACAAGACCCTCCACGACGCCCGCCGCAACCTGCGTGCCCACCTCGCCCGGGAGGTCGAGCCATGAACGAGCCCCCGACGGCCGACCGCCTGCTCGGACCCGAGCCGCCCGAGCTCGGCTGCGACGACTGCTTCGAGTTCCTCGACCGCTACGTCGATGCCGAGCTCGGGCACGAGTTCGCCCTCTGCCCGGCCTGCGTCAGCCCGGCCGAGTGCGCGCGCGAGCGCCACTGCCTCGGCATGCGGGCGCACCTCCAGGGCTGCCCGGCCTGCGCCGAGGAGCACGCCAGCCTCCGCGCCCTGGCGGAGGGCCGGCTCGGCTAGTCCGCAGCGTGGTAGACCGCGAGGTCGGCGACGACCTCTGACAGCACGTAGTGGTCGTATCCCGGCGCCGCCTCGCCGGTCTCGGCGGCGGGCGGCTGCTCGGTCGCGATCACGCCGTCCTCGACCCGCTCGATCCAGACGGACGAGCCGGGCGGCGCCGCCCAGTCGGCGACGAGCTTGCCGTCGAGGAACCCGCCGTGGAAGCGCGCAACCACCCTCATCTCCCCCCGTAGCAACTGCCGGAGCGCGGAATGGTACTACCGCCTCTCGGGCGGATCGGGCTCGATCCCGAGCAGCAGCCGAAGCTCCGCTCGGCGCTCGCCGCTCATCGCCCAATGCTCGCGGCACAGGTGGATCCATGGCAGGCCGGGGATCCAGTAGGTGGCATGCGGCGCCGCGGGCTGCGTACAGCCGTGCACATCGCAGGTTCTGGATGGATCTCCCATCTCCATGGCATCGGCCGTCTCGCGGGCCGACCTGAGCCCGGGGCGGCGAACATACCCCGCCGCGCTGCCGGTGCTAGCGTTGCCTTCGGATCGTCCCGCACCACTCGACAAGGGGGTCAGAGATGAGTGAGACGCTCACGGGAGCCTGCCTCTGCGGCAAGATCGAGTACGAGGTCTCGGATCCGGAAGCCCTCGGCTATTGCCACTGCACCCGCTGCCAGCGCTGGACCGGCTCGAGCCTCGCCGGTGTGGTCGTCGCGAAGGAGAACTTCCGCTTCACGAAGGGCGAGGAGCTCGTCAGCCGCTACGAGAGCGAGTTCGCCCCGCGGCACTTCTGCAGCAACTGCGGCTCGAGCCTCTACGACGACCTCGGCGAGAAGTACTTCGTCGCCGCCGGCCTGATGCGCGAGCTCGACATGGAGCCGGCGTTCCACCTCCAGGTCGCCTACAAGGCCGACTGGATGGAGATCGGGGGGAACGCGCCGCAGTACGCCGAGGGGGCCTAGCTCCTCAGGCGCACGCGCGGTCGGGCCGAAGCGTCGGCGCGGTCCGCGGCCGGCCCGTCCGGGTCACCCGCGGGAGCACGACCATCGTGAGCGTGCCGGCGAGGGCGGCCACGGCCGCGCCTGCGACCGCGTCGAGCACGAAGTGGTTCGCGGTCGCGATGATCGAGAAGACGACGAGGCCCGGGTAGAGCGCCCACATGCCGCGGACCCACCAGCGCCGGGCGAGGACGACGCCGGAGACGCCGAAGATCAGCGCATAGGCCGTGTGCAGGCTCGGCATCGCCGCGTAGGGGTTCGCGAGCGAGGCGATCGCACCGGAGTGGTGGTTCACGGCGGCCTGGTTGAGCGTGTCGGTGAACCCGAGCCGCGGCAGCATCCGCGGCGGCGCCGTCGGGTAGCCGAGATAGCCGATCAGCCCGATCGCATCGGCCGCGATGACCGTGTTGCGGATCGTCGTGTACCGGTCGGTGTGGCGCAGGTAGGCCCAGAGCAGGAACGCGAACGTGACGGTGAACTGGGCGTTGAAGTACGTCCAGTTGGCGACGTCGAGCACGATCCCGGGCGCGTGGAGCGCGAACCGCTGCACCGAGAGCTCGCGGAAGATGCCGAGCGACCGCTCGGTGTCGACGACGCTGTGGGCGTGGGCGAACGCGGCGCCGCGGTCGCCCGTCGCGACGACCCGCGACAGCTCGTAGGCGATGTCGAAGAGCGAGACGATCGCGATCTGGCGCACGAGGTCCAGTGGGCCGCGGGGGAGCAGCGAGCCCAGTCGGTGTGGGAGTGCGACGCGCATCGGGCCAGCTTCACGCATGGGCGGGCGCGCGGCCATCGTGCGGGCTCGTGCATCGACGTACGGATAACCCCACTCCGGAGGTGCAGCCGCTAGGAAGCCTCGCGCAGGGCGCCGCGGGGACGGGTGAGGTCGGTGGCGGCACTCTCCATGGCCGGGCGCTGCTCCTCGGGATGCGACTCGTACCAGGCGGCGTAGCGGCCGGCGAACGGGCTCGCCGTGAGGCCGTGTGCGAGCACGGAGAGGCCGACGGTGAGGTACACGGCGTCGACGATCAGGTGCTCGTGCGGCAGATGCGACTCCTCGACCACGATGACGGCGAACACGATCGATGCCAGGCCGCGGGGGCCGAACCAGCCGAGGAAGCCCAGCGTCGGACGCCCGGCGTGCGTGCCCCACATCGAGATCGCGACGGGGATCATGCGCACGAGCGTGAGGCTGAGGGCCGCGTAGACGACCAGCTGCCAGCTCAGGGCGGTGAGGACCGGACCGAGCAGGATCGCGCCGAACAGGATGAAGGTGACGCCGTTCAGGACGTCGCCCACCTCCTCGGTGAGCCGGTTCAGCCGCTCCGGGTCGCGACCGAGCGCGAGGCGGAATGCGGCGCCCGCGACGAACGCGGCGATGAAGCCCGATCCCCCCGTCGCGCTCGCGATCCCGTAGGCGAGCCCCGCACCGGCGGCCGGGATGACCGGAAACCACTGGGTGTCGATCAGACCCCGTCTCCCCGCGGTGCGTATGAGCAGGGCGATCCCGACCCCGGCGACGGCACCGCCGATCACGCCGTAGCCGATCTCCTCGAGCACGAGCGTCCCGGCGCCGCGGCCGCCGGAGATGTCGGACTCGAGATCGGCCAGGGCGACGGCGGCGAACAGGAGCGGCACGCAGATGCCGTCGTTCAGGCCGCTCTCGACGTTCAGCCCCTGGCGGATCCGTTGCGGCACGCGCGGCTCGGTGACGACCGCCTGCCCCAGCGCGGCGTCGGTCGGCGCCAGCACGATGCCGAGGATCAGCGCCTCGCCGGCGGTCAGGCGGCCGAAGAGCACCGCCGCGGCCGCCGCGCCGAACAGGATCGTCAGGGGCAGCCCGACGCCCAGCAGCCGCAGCGGCACCCCGACCGCGCGGCGCAGCTGGCCGAGGTCGACCCGCGCCGCGTCGCAGAACAAGACCATCGCCAGGGTGGCCTCCGCCAGCACGCGCACGGCCGAATCGCTGCTCGAGAGGTCGATCCCGCCGAGGCCGGACGGCCCGACCAACAGGCCGAAGCCGACGAACAGGATCGCCGGAGTGACCGGCGTCCCCACCAGCCTCCGCGAGACGGCGGCGACGCCGAGCAGGGCAAGCGAGACCAGGACGAGCGCCCATTGCACTGCGGCATCGTTTCAAGGGTGCGAGCGCAGAGCCCATCCCGAATGGGCGAAACCACGCTCGTGGTGGTCGCAGCCGTGTCTCGCGGCGATCACCCGGTTAGGGTGAACGTTGGGGATAGTCCTGCCGCTGGCTCGGTGGTAAGAATGAGTTGTGCTCGGGCTCGTGATCCTGACGGTGGCCACGGCGTTGGTGTTCAACTTCACCAACGGGTTCCATGACACGGCGAACGCGATGGCGACCACGATCGCGACGGAGGCGCTCCCGCCCCGCCGTGCGGTGGCACTCGCCGCCCTGCTGAACCTGATCGGCGCATTCCTGTCGGTGGCGGTCGCCGCGACGATCGCGAGCGGGATCGTCGATCAGGGCATGATCACGGTCCCGGTGATCTTCGCGGGCCTCATCGGGGCGATCGTGTGGAACGTGCTCACGTGGTACGCCGGGATTCCCTCGTCGTCGTCGCACGCGCTGGTGGGCGGTGTGATCGGATCGGTCCTGGTGGCCGAGGGCACCGCGGGCGTCCTCTGGAGCGGGCTCGCGTCGAAGGTGATCGTCCCGGCATTGGTGGCGCCGTTCGTCTGTGGCCTGGCCGCACTGGTTGCCACCCGTGTGGCGTACCGCTCGACGCGGCGGCGGAGCGAGGCGAGCGTGGCGCGGGGGTTCCGTCTCAGCCAGATCCTGTCCAGCTCGCTGGTCGCACTGGCGCACGGCACCAACGACGCGCAGAAGACGATGGGCGTCATCGTGCTCACCCTGGTGGCCGGAGGGCGCCTCGCACCGGGATCCGGAGTTCCCACCTGGGTGATCGTGACCTGCGCGGTGGCGGTTGCGCTCGGAACGTTCTCCGGTGGTTGGCGCGTCATCCGCACTCTGGGGACGAAGGTCACACCCGTCGCGCCGCCCCAGGGATTCTCGGCGGAGACGGCGAGCGCCACGACGATCCTCGCGTCGAGCTTCTTCGGGTTCTCGTTGTCGACCACCCAGGTCGTCTCGGGCGGCGTCATCGGCACGGGCCTCGCCCGCCGCGACGGCATCGTCCACTGGCTGGTCGTCCGGCGCATGGTGGTCGCCTGGGGCCTCACCGTTCCCGCCGCCGGCCTCATCGGCGCATCGGCCGAGGAGATGGTGGCGGCGTTCTCGAGCGCGACCACCGGGGTCATCGCCGTGTCCATCATCACGGCGGTGGTGCTGGCTGTCATCTTCCGCATGGCCCATCGCACCAACGTCACCGCCGAAAACGTCCTCGACGAAGTGGAAGTCCCGGTGGCCGGCGAGGCACTTGCGCCGGTCGTCGTCACCCCATGATCCTGCTCTCGCTCTCGAGCTATCTCCCGGCCGGCGATCTGGCCCGCATCGTCGCCGCGACCCTGCTCGCCTCGCTCGTCGCACCGAGCGCGGTTGCGGTCGGGATCGCCGGGCTCGATCGCCGCGACGGCGGCGCCGTCGCGCTCGGCAACACGCTCATCGCCGTGGCGGCCGGGACGCTGGCCATCCTGGTCGCAATCGGCATCTACGCGCTCGTCCAGCGATAGATGTCGACTGGCCCAAGGTCATTCAACGACTCCGAGCTGAGCTATTACGGGCGGGCTCCCGCGTTCGATGCGGTGGTGTGGAACCGCCTGACCGAATCGGCACACGAGTTTTTCGAGGAGCATGGAGAGGTCTACGTGCTCGTCCGCCTCTTCAGCGGCGATGCGTTCCCGGTCTCGACCGTCTCGCCCGGGATCACCTGGGTCAAGTTCAGGCTCGAGGATGGCAGCACCCGAGGCGTCGCCGCCGGCGCGATCGAGCAAGTCATCATCACGCATCGCCCACCCGAGGCGCCGAAGCGGTCCGTCGGATTCACCATTGCCGAGGACGAGCCTCGACCGGAGAGCGGAGAAGCGAAGGGCGGAGAAGCGAAGGCCTGACCGCTCCGGCCTGGCTGATGCACGCCGACATGCCTGACGGCGCCGACCTGACGCCGCCATGACGGCCAATCTTCTCGTCCGGTGCCGGCTGCGGCCCAGGCCGGCGCGGAACCGCTAGCCGCGAGGCCCTTGCAGGCGGTGGATGAGCTGCCGTATCCGCGTACGCAGCCGGTGTACGAGGACGAGCACTCGACGACCCTACCAAGTCGGTCTCGAACGCCGCGTTTCAGGTCGACCGAACCAGTCCGGCCGCCGCGACAGGCCGACCCCGTCCCAAAGTGGCGGGCCGGGGCCGCAGCCCTCCGGCCCGCCTACGCCGTGCCCCACCTCACGCGCGTAGGCGGTTCGGGGGCGGTTACTCGAGCTCGATGGTCAGATCGGTCGGGTTGCCGTTGCCCTGGAGCGTGTGAACCAGCACCTGTCCGTTGGCGCCGACGTACGCGCCAGTTCCGCCGATGATCGGCAGCGTGAAGCGATTGCCGTTGGTCAGCTGCACACCACCCGCGTCGATCTCGCCACCGCGGAGTGCAAGGCTGGCGTGAAGTTGGTCGGTCTGGCCGCCCGTCAACACGATCGTGACGATGCTCGTGCCAACTCGATGGCCGTCGCGCCATACCGGCTGCTTGAGGATGACCTCATCGCCGACCGCGGGCGTGTTCTTGCCCGCGACATTCACGAACGTCGACGAGCCGCCCTGAAGATGGAAGTGCAGCACGCGACCGCCGGCCGAGGCCGACCCTACGGCTGCCGCAACCGCCACCGCGACGACGGCAAGAAACGCGACTGCCGCCCATCTGGTTCTCTGTTTCATTGTGCCTCCTCGCCGAGATGGTGGGGTCCCGCCGGGCCGGATACTCGAGGCTGACCCGCCGAGGTTCTGACGCGTCCTGAGCGAGGGTTCAGCCGCCCGGGACGCGCCAGTACATACCCCTCCTTGTCACAAATCACACAGCCGGTCAGGAGACGGCCCATTGGGAGCCGGTCGGCGCCTGATGCACGCGCCCTTCGGGCACACGTCAGCGCACCAGGTCGGCTGGGGCGGCCTGGCGGCCAGGATCTCGCGGCCGTCGTGCCGTGTCCGGAGTGTCGCCTGGGTGGGAGTGCCGAAGGTGGGAGTCGAACCCACATGGCCTTGCGGCCGCGCGATTTTGAGTCGCGTGCGTCTACCGTTCCGCCACTTCGGCCGGCCGAGTGGCAAATGCTACCGCCGCGTTGGCAGGTGGGCCGAAATGGGGTACAACAGGCGCTCATGGCTGAGTCGCGAGGGGAGGGGACCGGCAAGGGGGCCACTCGGTCGAGCGTGCTCGACCACCGCTTCGGCTCGGGGCCGCCGCTGACCGTCGGGGTGGAGGAGGAGTACATGCTCCTCGACCCGGCCGGGTTCGACCTCGTGTCCGGTGTCGAGGAGCTGCTGGCCGAGGTGGTCGACACCGAGATGGCCGACCGGCTGAAGCCCGAGCTGATGCAGTGCGTGCTCGAGTCGGGCACCTGCGTCTGCGCCGACATCCCCGAGGCGACGGCCGACCTGCGCCTGATCCGCCAGTACGTCGCCAGCCACGCGCGATCCCACAACATGCGCCTCGGCGCGGCCGGGACGCACCCCTTCTCGCTGTTCGAGAACCAGAAGATCACCGCCCGCGACCGCTACCGGGCGCTCGTCGAGATGCTGCAGTACGTCGCCCGCCGCGAGCTCGTGTTCGGCATGCACGTCCATGTCGCCGTCCCCTCTCCGGAGGCGTGCCTGGCGGTGATGGAGGGCGTGCTGATCGAGCTTCCGGTCCTGCTCGCGCTGTCGGCGAACTCGCCGTTCTGGCGGGGCGACCACACCGGCCTCGCCTCGAGCCGGGCGATGATCTTCTCGGCGTTCCCCCGCAGCGGCCTGCCGCCGCGCTTCGCCAACTACCAGGATTACGCCGAGGCGGTGGGCTTCATGGAGGCGACGGGGGCGATCGGCGACTACACCCACCTGTGGTGGGACGTGCGCCCGCATCCGCGCTTCGGCACGATCGAGGTGCGGGTGATGGACTGCCAGACGCGGCTCGAGGACACGATCGCGCTGGCCGCATACGTGCAGTGCCTGGTGAAGCTCCTGCTCGACCGCTACGAGCAGGGCCAGGTGCTCTCCTACCACCGCATGCTCCTGTCGGAGAACAAGTGGCTCGCCCTGCGCTACGGCCTGGACGCGCCGCTGATGGACCTCGCCGCCGGCAAGCGGGTGAAGATGGCCGCGCGCACGCTCGCCCGCCGCCGGATCCGCGAGCTGCGGCCGATCTCGCGTGACCTGGGGTGCGCCGACGAGCTGGCCCGGATCGACTGGATCCTGGAGCACGGCAACGGCGCCGATCGCCAGCGCCAGGTGTGGAACGCGAACCGTGACATCGCCGAGGTGGCCGAGGAGATCGCCGTGGCCGCCGAGCGCGTCTAGCCGCTCTCAGAACCCTCCGCCGCGGCATTCACCAGTCGGCTTGCGCGACCTCGTTCGCGTCGCTATATTTCGTGTGCGAAAGATTTTTCTGCGAAAGGATACGACGCGAATCATGTCTACGCGAACGATGTCGAAGAAGGCCGGACTGGCCGCGGAGGTCGGGCAGCTCCTGTACGACATCGGCGCCCAGGCCAAGCGGGCGACCCGCCCGCTCGTCGAGGAGCAGGGCGTGACCATGCCGCAGGCGCTCGCGCTGCACATGCTGCACGGGGCCGGCGACCGGCTCACGGCCCGCGACCTCGGCCGTGAGTGCCACATGCTCGCGTCGACGATCACCGGCGTCATCGACCGGCTCGAGAGCGCCGGCCACGTCCGCCGCGAGCGCGACCAGCGCGACCGTCGGGTCGTGTGGATCAGCCTCACCGACGCCGGCCGCCAACTGGTCGACCGGCTCCCGACCTTCTCGGAGCAGATGGGGCAGCTGCTCGGCACGCTCCCCGCGAAGGAGCTCGAACAGATGCGCGAGTCGCTCCGGCGGGTGCTCCAGGCGGCGGAACGAGGCGCCGCCTGATGTCACGTTTGCGGCCTGCCGTAAGTCATAAGGGTGGACAACCGAATGGCCGGATCCGAGCCGGCCGGGCAGTCTTGAACAGCTCATCATCGCTCCCGCCCGGCGGGAGACTTCATACGCAGCGGAACGAAGGGGACGAACTGCAGTGCCAGCAATAACCGACGACAATCGCAAGTGGTGGACCCTCGGGGCGATGTGCTTCGCGCTCTTCATGGTCATGCTCGACAACACCGTCGTGAACATCGCGCTCCCGGCCATCAAGGACAGCTTCGGCGCCTCGATCTCGGGGCTCTCGTGGACGGTCAACGCCTACACGCTCGTGTTCGGCGTGCTGCTCGTGTCGGGCGGCCGCCTGGGCGACGTGTTCGGGCGCAAGCGCATGTTCCTGGCCGGGCTCGTGGTCTTCACGCTGGGCTCCATCGGCGCCGGCCTCTCCGGCTCGATCGGCGAGCTGGTCTTCTTCCGCGGCATCCAGGGCGTCGGCGCGGCGTTCCTGATGCCGGGATCGCTCTCGATCATCACGAACACGTTCCGCGGCGCCGAGCTCGGGCGGGCGCTCGGCCTGTGGGCCGGCATCTCCGGCCTCGCGCTGGGCATGGGCCCGGTCGTGGGCGGCCTGCTGGTCGAGAAGGCCGGCTGGGAGTGGATCTTCTTCCTGAACGTGCCCGTCGCGCTGATCGCGGTGCCTCTCACGATGTACGTCGTGCGCGAGTCGCGTGACGAGAGCGCCATCCGCCGCATCGACTGGCTGGGCATCGCCACGCTCTCGATCGGCCTCGGCGGCCTCGTCCTCGGCCTGGTGCAGGCCAACGACTACGGCTGGACGTCGACCCGGATCCTGGCCGAGTTCGCGATCGGCATCGTCGGCCTGGTGGCGTTCATCGTGCTCCAGCTGCGCGGCCGCGATCCGATGCTCGACATGGCGTTCTTCCGCAACCGCACGTTCAACGCCGGCAACGTGGTGGCGTTCCTGGTCACGTTCTCGATGTTCGCGACCTTCTTCTTCATCACGCTCTACATGCAGAACATCGAGCACCTGTCGCCGCTGCAGACCGGCGTGCGCTTCCTGCCGATGACGATCCTGATCATCGCGACGGCGCCGATCGCCGGGCGGCTCTCCGACCGGTACGGCTCGCGCTGGCTGCTGACGGGCGGGATGACGCTGATCGCGGCGTCGCTCTTCCTCGAGTCGCAGATCTCGGACACGAGCGGCTATCTGACCCTGCTGCCCGCCTTCCTGGTCGGCGGCGTCGGGATGGGCATGACGATGTCGCCGATGACGGCGGCCGTGATGAGCTCCGTCGACCGCACCAAGGCCGGCGCGGCCTCGGGCGTGCTGTCGATGACGCGGATGGTCGGCGGCGTCTTCGGCGTCGCCTCGCTGACGGCGCTCTTCGAGCACCTGGCCAGCGGCCGCGCGGCGGCCGGCCACGCTCCGTCCGACGTGTTCATCTTCTCGCTGAGCCACAGCCTCCGCTACTCGGCGGCCATCGCCCTCGTGGGCGCAGTCGTCGCCGCGGCGTTCATCCGCAGCCACCGCCGTGAGGACTCGGCGGTGCCCGCCGAGGATGCCGCCATGGCCGAGGCGGCCTAGCAAGTCCCTGACGCCCTCGCGCGGCCCGGCCGTCCCGCCGGGCCGCGCGGGCGCGGTCCGTCCCCGCCGGTAGACTGGCGCCTTCCAAAACGGGGATACGAAAAGGGGGCCGCCATGGACAAGCAGGAGGTCATCGAGCGCTGCCGGCGCGACAACGTCGCGTTCGTGCGACTGCAGTTCACGGAGCCGTACGGCCCCGTCAAGAACGTGTCGATTCCGGTGGACGAGCTCGAGAAGGCGCTCGACAACGAGCTCATGTTCGACGGCTCGTCGATCCGCGGGTTCAAGCGGATCGAGCAGTCGGACATGTACTTCCTGCCCGACCCCAACACCTACACGGTGCTGCCCTGGCGGGGCACCGACTCGGCCCGCACGGCGCGGCTGATCTGCGACGTCGCCGACCCCGACGGCACGCCGTTCGCCGGCGACCCCCGCACGAACCTGCAGCGGGTGCTGAAGAAGGCCGCCGACATGGGCTACACGATGAACGTCGGCCCGGAGGCCGAGTTCTTCCTCTTCAAGCTCGACGCCGACGGCAACCCCACCGTCGATCCCCACGACGCCGCCACCTACTTCGACGTCGCGCCGCTCGACCGCGGCGAGGACTGCCGCCGCGACATCGAGCTGACGCTCCAGCAGATGGGCTTCTCGCTCGAGGCCGCCCACCACGAGGTGGCGATCGGCCAGCACGAGATCGACTTCCGCCACGCCGACGCCCTGGCGACGGCCGACAACCTGGTCACCTTCCGCATGGTGGTGAAGGTGATCGCCGCCCGCCACGGCATGCACGCGACGTTCATGGCCAAGCCGATCCACGGCGAGAACGGCTCCGGGATGCACGTGAACCAGTCACTCGCGCGCGGGGAGGAGAACGCGTTCCTCGACGAGTCGGCCGACCTCTCGCTCTCGGCCGAGTGCCGCAGCTACATCGCGGGCGTGCTCGAGCACCTGCCGGCCATCACCGCGGTCGCCAACCCGACCGTCAACTCGTACAAGCGGCTCCTGCCCGGCTACGAGGCGCCCGTCTACATCGCCTGGTCGCCCGGCAACCGCTCTGCCGCGATCCGCGTCCCCGCCAAGCGCGGCCGCTCGACCCGGATCGAGCTGCGCACGCCCGACCCGACGGCGAACCCGTACCTGGCGCTCGCGTGCATGCTGGAGGCCGGCCTGGACGGCATCAGCCGCGGCCTGCAGCCGCCCGAGCCGGTGAACCAGAACATCTATCACCTGAGCCCCGAGGAGTCCGAAGGCCTCGGGATCGGCAGCCTCCCGCACGACCTGTCCCACGCCCTCGACGCGCTCGAGGCCGACGACGTCATGCGCGGGGCGCTCGGCGACCACATCTTCACGGAGTATGTGCGCCTCAAGCGCGAGGAGTGGGCGGCCTACAACGAGCAGGTTCATCAGTGGGAGATCGACGAATACATGGATCGGTACTGACGCCGGAAACCGATGAAATGCTCGTCAATCTGACGTTTAGATTGACAAGCGAAACTTGCACTGCTCTGCTACAATGTATTAGTCGGGGTGGGGCTGCTCCCGACAACCGTTTGCCGGGTCAACGACCCGGGAATGCAGAAGCGTGACCCGGCGTTAAACGTCACGTAGGCAGCCAGACTTTGTAACTACCAGGCCCGGACGGTTCGACCGTCACCGGGCTATCGAGGGATTGATGACGACCGAGCTGATGAATGAGCCGCGTGTGCGGCTGATGATCGAGTCGGCCGATGATCGCGGGCTCCTCGCGGAGGAGGAGCTCCAGGCGGTGGCGGTCGATCTCGAGCTGGATGAAGAGGATCTCGAGGCGCTGACGGCCGAGCTGACCGAGCAGGGCGTCGAGATCGTGCCCACCGCCGAGGCCGGCGAAGCCGCTTCGGCCCCTGTCGCCGTGCCCGCGGCCGTGGCAGCCGCCGCGCCGTCCGGCCCGACCGACAGCCTCGACCGCTACCTGCACGACATCTCCCGCCATCCGCTGCTCACCAAGGAGGACGAGCAGCGCCTGGCCAAGCTCGTCGAGCAGGGTGACCCGGTCGCCAAGCGGCGCATGATCGAGTCGAACCTGCGGCTGGTCGTGTCCGTCGCGAAGCGCTATCGGGGCCACGGCGTGCCGTTCCTCGACCTGATCCAGGAGGGGACGATCGGGCTCGTCCGCGCAGTCGAGAAGTTCGACTGGCGGCGCGACCTGAAGTTCTCGACCTACGCGACGTGGTGGATCCGGCAGGCCGTGCAGCGCGCGGTCGCCAACCAGTCGCGGACGATCCGGCTCCCGGTCCACGTGTCCGAGCGGGTGCGTCGGGTCGACGCCACCCGGGCGTCGCTCGAGGCGCGCCTCGGCCGCGACGTGACCGACGACGAGGTCGCCAAGGCCAGCGGCGTGGCCGTGCCCGACGTGGTCGACGCGCGCTCGCTGCCCCGCACGTCCTCGATGCACACGCCGGTCGGCGACGACGGCGACTCGGAGATGGGCGACATGATCGCCGACGAGACGGCCCCGAAGGCCGAGGAGCTCGTCGAGGAGACCCTCCGCAAGGAGATGCTGCTCACGGGCCTCGAGCACCTGTCGGAGCGCAAGCGGCGCATCCTCGAGCTGCGGTTCGGGCTCGACGGCAGCGACCCGCAGAACTACGACGTGATCGGCCGGGCGGTCGGACTGACGCGCGAGCGCGTCCGCCAGCTCGAGGCCGATGCGCTGAACCAGCTCGCAGCCCTGAACGAGATCCAGGGCCTGCGCAGCGAAGCAGCCTGAAGCTCGGCGAGAACCGGGGCCAGGCCCCGCCTCCGGGCGGGGCCTGGCCCCGTTGTCGTTACCGGTAGATCGCCGACGGATCGGTCGGCGGATCGACGGCGCGCCGGGCGAGGCCGGTCTCGACGGCCGCCTCGGCCACGGCGGCCGCGACGGTCTCGACGACGGCCTTGTTGAAGACGCTCGGGATGATGTACTCCTCGTGCACCTCGTCCTCGCCGATCACCGCGGCGATGGCCCGCGCCGCCGCCAGGTTCATCGACTCGTTGATGCCCGTCGCCGCGACCTGCAGCGCCCCCCGGAAGATGCCCGGGAACGCGAGCACGTTGTTGATCTGGTTGGGGTAGTCCGAGCGCCCGGTCGCGATCACGCGCACGATCCCCTCGAGATCCTCCGGCGGCACCTCCGGCTCGGGGTTCGCCATGGCGAAGACGATCGCGTCGTCGGCCATCGTCTTCACCGCGTCGACCGACACCGCGCCGGGGCCGGACAGCCCGAGGAAGACGTCGGCGCCGGCCAGGGCCTCGTCGGCCGTCCCCGAGAACTTGCGCGGGTTCGTGTTGCGGGCGTACCACTTCTTGATCGCCGTCAGCCCCTTCGTGCCGGGGTGGAGGGCGCCCTCGCGATCGCAGCCGATGATGTCGCGCACGCCCGCCTCCATCAGCAGCTTGCTGACGGCCACGCCGGCGGCGCCCACGCCCACCAGCACGACGCGCATGTCCTCGATCCGCTTGCCGACGACGCGGGCGGCGTTCAGGAGGCCCGCCAGCACGACGACCGCGGTGCCGTGCTGGTCGTCGTGGAAGACGGGGATGTCGAGCTCGCGCCGCAGCCGGCCCTCGATCTCGAAGCAGCGCGGCGCGGCGATGTCCTCGAGGTTGATGCCGCCGAACCCGGGCGCGATCGCCTTGACGATGGCGATGATCTCGTCGGTGTCGGTGGTGTCGAGGCACAGCGGCCACGCGTCGATGGCGGCGAACTCCTTGAAGAGCATCGCCTTGCCCTCCATCACCGGCATGGCCGCGCGCGGGCCGATGTCGCCCAGGCCGAGCACCGCCGTGCCGTCGGTGACCACCGCGACGGCGTTCTGCTTGATGGTGAGCGCGCGCACCTTGTCCGGGTCGCGGCTGATCGCCATGCAGACGCGGGCGACGCCCGGCGTGTAGGCCATCGAGAGGTCGTCGCGGGTCTTCACGGGCACCTTGTTCTGCACCTCGATCTTGCCGCCCAGGTGCATGAGGAACGTGCGGTCGGAGACGTTCACGATGTTGACGCCGGGCAGGGTGCGCACGGCGTCGACGATGCGCTGGCCGTGGTCGGCGTCCGACGCCGAGACCGTGATGTCGCGCACGCGGTGGTCCTTGGCGACGCGCACGAGGTCGATTGCCCCCAGGTCGCCTCCGGCGTGGCCGATGGCGGCCGCCACCTTGGCGAACGAGCCGGCCACCGCGGGGATCTCGACCCGCATGGTGAGGCTGTAGGAGACGGAGGGGTTCCGCGACACCGGGGAAGCCTAATCCAGCCCTCGCGGCTCGGCGGCGCGCCGCCGCGGGCTCGGATACGCTGCGAAGGATGGCCACGGTCAAGCAGGCTCAGCCGAAGGATCTGAACCTCGACGACGCCCCGGCCAAGCAGTGCGACGTCTTCCTGGTCGACGGCAACGGCCTCGCCTACCGGGCGTTCTACGCGCTTCCCGAGGAGCTCCAGACCGTCGACGGGTTCCCGACGAACGCGCTCCTCGGCATGGCCAACATGCTGATGAAGCTGCTCGCGGACTACCGTCCGGCGACGGTGCTCGTGGCCTGGGACGAGAAGCCCACCGCGCGCATCGAGCTCGCGCCCGAGTACAAGGCCCACCGCCGGCCCATGCCCGACCTGCTGCGCCAGCAGGTGCCGTACTTCGAGCCGATCGTCGAGGCGTTCGGCTACCGCAACTTCCGCGTCACCGGCAAGGAGGCCGACGACGTGATCGGCACGCTGGCGACCAAGGCCGAGGCCGCCGGCCACCGCGTCTGCGTCGTCTCGACGGACCGCGACGCCTTCCAGCTCGCCTCCGAGAACGTCTGCATCATGATGACCCCGCGCGGGGTCGCCGACGTCGTCGTCTACACGCCCGACCGGATCATGCAGCGCTACGGCATCGGCCCCGACCTCGTGCCCGATTTCATCGGCCTGAAGGGCGACACCTCGGACAACATCCCCGGCGTGCCCGGCATCGGCGACAAGACCGCTGCCGAGCTCCTGGTGCGGTTCGGGACGATGGAGGGCGTCTACGCGAACCTCGACGCCGTGCCCGGCGAGAAGCGGCGCGAGAACCTGCGCACGGCGACCGAGGACGCCGCCCGCTCGAAGGTGCTCGCGACGATCGACCGGACGCTCGAGATCGAGGTCGACTTCGGCGCGATGGTGGCGGCGCCGCCCGACCGCTCCGGCATGAAGGAGCTCTTCCGCAAGCTCGAGTTCCGGGCGCTCCTGAAGCGCGTCGACGAGCTCGAGGAGGCCGTGCCGGGCGCGCCCGCCGAGGTGATCGAGGGCGTCGAGCTCGACTGGCGCGAGGCGGCGCTCGACGACGTGAAAGCGCTCCCCGACGAGGTCGCGGTCGCGATCGGCGCCGGCCGGGCCGCGGTCACCGGCGACGGCGGCGACGTGCTCGTCGTCGAGGCCGACGCGGCCCGGGTCGTGGAGGCGCTGCGCGACCGCCGGGTGATCACGCACGGGCTCAAGCATCCCGCCCTCACGCCCGCCGGCGACACCGCCATCGCCGCCTACCTGCTCGACCCCGGCCGGGCCGACTACGGGATCGACGACCTGGCCGAGGAGGCAGGGCTCGGGCTGCAGGTGGCCGCCGACGAGGAGACGTCGGCGCTCGTGCGCGCCTGTGCCGCGGCGCGGCGCCTGCACCCGCGCGCCGCCGAGCGGCTGGCCGAGCGGGAGATGACCGACCTCTACGAGGACATCGAGCTGCCGCTCGTCCCCGTGTTGGGGGCGATGGAGGCGGCCGGCATCAAGGTCGACACCTACCGCCTGGCCGAGATCGCCGCCAAGCTGGCCGACCAGGTCGAGGAGCTCGAGGCGCGCTGCCACGAGCTGGCCGGCGGGCCGTTCGTGATCGGCTCGCCGAAACAGCTCGGCGAGGTGCTCTTCGAGCGGCTGGGCCTGCCCGCCGACCGCAAGGGCAAGACCGGCTACTCCACCGACGCCCGGGTGCTGGCCAAGATCCGCCACATGCACCCGATCGTCGACGTCGTCGAGCAGTGGCGCGAGCAGTCCAAGCTCCTGAACACCTACCTCGTGCCGCTGCCCGATCTGATCGACGACCAGGACGGCCGCCTGCACACGACGTTCAGCCAGACCACCGCCGCCACCGGGAGGCTGTCGTCGATCCGCCCCAACCTGCAGAACATCCCCATCCGCACGCCGCTCGGGCGCGAGATCCGCAGCGCCTTCGTCGCCGGCGAGGGCTCAAAGCTGCTCTCGGCCGACTACTCCCAGGTCGAGCTGCGCATCCTCACCCACCTGTCCGGCGAGCCGGCCCTGCACGAGGCCTTCGCGCGCGGCGAGGACATCCACCGGGTGACCGCCTCGCAGGTGCTGGGCAAGCCGCAGGCCGAGCTGACCCGCGACGAGCGCAACAAGGCCAAGGCGGTCAACTTCGGAATCATCTACGGCATCAGCTCGTTCGGACTCTCGGAGCAGCTCGGCATCTCCCGCGAGGAGGCGCAGAGCTTCATCGACACCTACCTGGCCCGGTTCCCCCGCGTGAACGAATTCATCGCCGCCACCATCGAGCGCGCCAAGAGCGACGGCTGGGTGACGACCCTGTTCGGACGGCGGCGGCCGATCCCCGAGCTGCGGGCGATGAACTACCAGACCCGCAGCCTGGGCGAGCGGCTGGCGGTGAACACGGTCATGCAGGGCAGCGCCGCCGACATCATCAAGGTGGCGATGATCCGCATCCACCGACGCCTGCGCGACGAGGGCCGGCGCTCGCGGCTCGTGCTCCAGATCCACGACGAGCTCCTCTTCGAGGTCGCCGACGGCGAGGTGTCGGCGCTGCGGGCGCTCGTGGCCGACGAGATGACGGGCGCCTATCCGCTCGACCCCGCGCTCGCCGTCGACGTCGGCGTCGGCGCGACCTGGCTGGAGGCGAAATGACCTGGACGCAGATCAGCGGGACGATCAGCGCGCTGCCGGCGCGCCGGGGCGAGGAGCCGGGCACCTACCTGTGGATCGACGCCGGCGAGCGCGGCGAGCAGATCGTGGCCGAGCTGTTCCTGCCGGCCGTGGCGGCGGACAGCCTCGACGGCGCCCTCGGAGTCGCCATCGGCTCGATCCGTGCCTACGGGGACGACCGAAGCGGCGAGGTGCGGCTCGAGTTCGGCCGCGTGCGCAACGGCCGCGGCGTTGTCTCCGCCCGGGGATCGGGCGTCGACTCGGACATCGTCTTCGCGCTCAGCCACCATCCACCCGAGGGGGGCTACTGCCGCCACTGCGGTTCCGAGCTCGCCCTCGACGTAGTCGCGGTGATCACGCCGCCCGACGGCGGGGTCATCGGGATGCCCGCCGGCCGCTGCAATCGATGCGGATCCTGACGGCGGCGGCCATGATGGCCGCGCTCGTGGCGGCCGTCTCCTGCGAGGGCCAGTCGGCGTCGACCGCGCCCCGGGCGTGCACGGGCCTGCGCCGGCCGGGCGTGCCGCTGGCGTACATGCCGGCCCGGGCCCCGTCGGCCGCCCGGGCGCGCTGCATCGGCGTCCAGTACGCCGCCGTCGTCGGCCGGCTCGGCTGGGGGACGCTGCCGAAGGTCATGCACCGCGGCAGCGCCGGCCTGCAGGCCTGGCAGCAGCGCTCGCTGCTCTACGCGTGCAACCGCTGCGGCCTGGCCGGGTTCGGCCTCGGCTGGGTGCGCTCGCACCACCCGACCTGGATCATGCACTCGGCCCAGGGCACCGAGATCCACCCGGACGACCACCCGGGCTGGGTGCTCCTGAACTTCACGGATCCCAAGTACCAGTACGCCTGGGGGGTGCACGTGCGCAAGAGCCTGGCGGCGGGAGGCTGGACCGGGGTGGAGGTGATCGACGCCGACAACGACCCCGACTGGAGCGACGTGCCGATCGACCCGGCCACCGGCGCGCTCATGACCGACGGCAACCGCCGCCGCTACCTGGCCCACGCGCTCGCGCTCATCCGGGCGACGCTGAAGCTCCAACTTTTTTCGCTCCTGGCCGACAACGGCCCGCCGACGGTGGTCAGCTTCGACCAGATCAACAGCACCGACGCCGTGACCGTCGGCGACGGGTTCGCGCACCTGTCGGGCACCGCCTGGGAAACGCAGCTGAACTACTTCCAGAAGGCGAGCGGGTGGGGGTCGGGCGTCTACGTCCGGGACGAGCAGGGGCTGACGCGCGCCGAGACCATCTATGGCCTGGCGGCGTTCATGCTCGTCGCGATCCCGCGCGACTCGGCGTATTCGGGATCGGGCAGTCCCAGCTCGTCGGTCTACCAGATCTCTCCAGGCGCGACGCCCACGGAGCCGGCGACGAAGCACGGGGAGGTGTGGACGCGGGCCTACCCGGACGCGGTCGTGGCCGTCAACCCGTCGGACATCGCGGGGAGTGTCCCGATGGGCTCGGCGGGCCAGGTCACGATCGCGCCGCGGTCGGCCACGATCGAGACCGGAGGGCACCTGCTCACCAGCGGCTAGACGCCGAGGGGCGATGCGACGGTTCAGGCGGTCAAGGGCGGATGTCCTTGACCGCGGTCCGAGGCGTCTGGCGATTGCGCAGACGCCGAGGCGCAGCCCCACCACGGACCGAACCCCGCCACAGTCTGGCGTCCAGGCGCGCGGGGTGTGGGATCAATCACCGAGGGCCGTTTGTATACTACGGCGCGCGGCGGGTCATTTCCCCGCCTGTTGCGTGCTGCAAACGTTCCACTGAATTTTCTCGTCCCACTCCTGTATGGCAACCACTGATACCGACACCTGGATGATCGAGGTCGACGGGGAGCTCATCCCCGATTACGACCGCACGCTGACCAACTTCAACGAGGGCGATGTCGTCACCGGCACCGTCGTCCGCGTCGACAAGGACGAGATCCTGGTCGACATCGGCTACAAGTCGGAGGGCGTCATCCCCATCTCCGAGCTCTCGATCCGCCGCTCCGTCAACCCGGACGACGAGGTCGAGATCGGCCAGGAGATCGACGCGCTCGTGCTCCAGAAGGAAGACGCCGAAGGCCGGCTCATCCTCTCGAAGAAGCGGGCCCGCTTCGAGAAGGCGTGGCAGCGCATCGAGGCGGCGGCCGAGAGCGGCGAGCCGGTCGAAGGCAAGGTTATCGAGGTGGTCAAGGGCGGCCTGATCATCGACCTCGGCGTGCGCGGCTTCCTGCCCGCGTCGCTGGTCGACATCCGCCGCGTCCAGGATCTCGAGGAGTACCGCGACCAGACGCTCCTGTGCAAGGTCATCGAGCTCAACCGCAGCCGCAACAACGTCGTGCTGTCGCGGCGGGCGGTGCTCGAGGAGGAGCGCAAGGAGGCCCGCCAGCAGATCCTCGATCGGCTGTCGCCGGGCGTCGAGGTCGAGGGCCAGATCTCGAACATCGTCGACTTCGGCGCGTTCGTCGACCTGGACGGCATCGACGGCCTGATCCACATCTCGGAGCTCAGCTGGAGCCACGTGAACCACCCCTCCGAGGTGCTCGAGATCGGCCAGAAGGTGCGCGTCAAGGTGCTCGACGTCGACCGCGACCGCCAGCGCATCTCGCTCGGCCTCAAGCAGACCCAGACCGATCCGTGGCAGCGGGTCATCGACGAGACCCAGCAGGGCGACGTCGTCTCCGGCCGGATCACCAAGGTCGTCACGTTCGGCGCCTTTGCCGAGATCGTGTCCGGGGTCGAGGGCCTGATCCACATCTCCGAGCTGGCCGAGCACCACGTCGAGAACCCGCGTGAGGTCGTGCAGCAGGGCGAAGACGTCAAGGTCAAGATCATCGAGATCGAGCCCGATCGCCGCCGTCTGTCGCTGTCCCTGCGCCGCGTCGAGGCCGGCGACCCGGTGAAGACGATCGACCTGGGCACTCCGGGCGAGCGCCAGGAGGCCGAGGTGCCCGAGCTGGGCCTGTCCGAAGAGGTGTTCGCCGACCAGCCGCAGGCAGCCGAGGACGAGCCCGAGCCGGTCGCCGACGAGCCCGAGGCCGTCGCGGAGGAGCCCGAAGCGGCCGCCGAGGCACCCGAGGCCGAGGTCGCGGACGAGCCCGAGGCCGTCGGCGACGAGCCGGTCGGCGAGGTCTCGGCGCCGGATCCGGACGACGGGACCGCCGACGAGGGATAGGGCGCCCGGCGCCCCGCTGGTCGTGGGGCTGACGGGCGGCATCGGCAGCGGCAAGTCCGAGGCGCTGCGCGCGTTCGGCCGCCACGGCGCGGCGACGCTCTCGAGCGACGAGGGGGTGCACACGCTCTACACCCGCGAGGTCGTCAAGCGGGCGATGCTGGAGCACTTCGGCCCCGCCGTGTTCACGCCCGAGGGCGAGATCGACCGCAAGGCGGTCGGCGCGATCGTGTTCGCCGACGCCGCCGAGCTGCGCTGGCTCGAAGGGCTGCTCCTGCCGCTCCTGGCCGAGGAGTTCGCGAAGTGGCGTGACCGCGAGACCCAGGGCGGCGCTCGCCTCCTCGTCCACGAGGCCCCGACGCTGTTCGAGGCCGGCGTCGACAAGCGCTACGACGTCATCCTGACCGTGACCGCGCCGGCGGACGTGCGCGAGTCCCGCCGGCCCGGCGCCCGCCGCCAGATGGAGCACCAGCTGCCCGAGGACGAGAAGGCCGCGCGCAGCGACTACGTCTACGAGAACACCGGGACGCTCGAGGACCTCGACCGCTACGTCGCCGGCCTGGCCGAGCGGCTGACCCGATGATCCGGCGCGCTGTGGTCGCCCTGGCGGCGCTCGGGATCGTCGCCGGCGCGGGGTTCGCCTACCTCCAGCACTCGCAGCCGGACTGGTGGGTGCGCCTGCGCCACCCGCTCGACTACCGGGCCGACGTGGTCGGCAACGCCCGCCTCTACCACCTCGATCCGGCGCTCGTCGCCGCCGTGATCTACGAGGAGTCGCGCTTCCGGGCGAACACGGAGTCGAGCGCGGGCGCCATCGGCCTCATGCAGCTCCTGCCGTCTACGGCGCGGGGCATCGCCCTGCACACGGGCGGCCACAAGTTCCGCATCCCGCAGGACCTCTACGTCCCCGACCTGAACATCCGCTACGGCTGCTGGTACCTGGCCCACCTCCAGCACAAGTACGCCGGCCATCCGCACGCGGGCGACCTGGCGCTGGCCGCCTACAACGCCGGCCAGGCCAACGTCGACAGATGGATCGCGCAGACGCCGCCCGGCCGGCCGGTGAAGATCCGCTTCGCCGCCACGCGCGACTACGTGGCGGGCGTGCGCGCGACCGAGCGGCTGTACCGGCGGGCCTACGACCTGGGCTGAGCGCCCAGGCGGGCGCGCAGGATCGAGAGCAGGCCGTTTCGCAGCGGCGGCACCGACTGGGCCAGCGGCACCAGATACCGAAACGCGATGCCCCGGCCCCGCGGCAGGCGCAGCGTCTCGAGGCCGGCGACGCCCGGGATGGCGCCGATCAGGCGGCGCTCGTCGCGGTCGATCGCCCATGTCCAGCGCGGCGGCCGGTAGCCCTCCGCGCCGGATGCCGGCTCGCGGCCGCTGCGGTCGCGCATCCGCGGCGACACCGCGTCGAACACGATCCCGCCGGCCGCGATCCGGGTCGCGCACATCCTCAGCAGACCGTGGACGTCGTCCCGGGCGAGGTACATGAGCAGGCCCTGCGCCGTCACGAGCACCGGGCCGGCCGGGTCGACCTCGTCGAGCCAGCGCTCGTCGAGCGCCGAGCATGCGATCAGGCGCATGCGCGGATCGCCCGGGAGCAGCTCGCGGCGAAGCGCGATCGCCTCGGGCAGGTCGACGCCGATCCAGCGTACCGTGCCCTGGTCGATGCGCCAGAACTGGGTCTCGAGGCCCTCGCCGAGCGCCGCCACCGTCCCGCCGGGGTGGCGGCCCAGGAACCGGCGCACCTCGCGGTCGAAGCATGCCGCGCGCAACGCCTGCCACTGCGCCAGCGCGGGCGCAGCCGGGCCGAAGCGCGCCTCGAAGGGGAAGTCCATCGCGTCGACCAGGTCGACCGCCCGCGGGTCGGGCAGCACGGTGTCGGGCCGGCGGGCCTCGGCGGCACGGTGGTAGAGGGTCCAGAGCAGCGTCTCGGGGACGGCGTCGAGGACGACCGGCATCCCCGTCGGGTTCCCGATCGGGCGGAGAACTAGACGAAGTGGCTCGAGATGCCGGCGAGCGACCTGCGCACGGCCTTCGTGAGCCGTGGCCGCAGCACGACCGGCTCGAGCAGGCTGGCGAGGCCGCGGGCCTGGTACTCGAGCCGCAGCGTGATCGTGCTCCCGCCTTTTACAGGCGCCACCTCGATCGTCTGGCTGAATGCCGAGAACGGCATGCCCACGCCCTCGACCAGGCGCAGCACGGAGCGCTGCGGCGGGGCGAGCTCGGCGTACTCACCCACCCATGACGGGGCCGTCCGGCGGCCGCGCAGGTGCACGCGCACGCCCACGGCCGGCTCGGTCGCGTCCTCGAGCCGGGCCAGGTCGGTCATCGCGTCCCACTGCTGGCGGCGGTCGGGGTCGTGCAGGAACGCGAAGACGTCCTTCGCCGCCGCGCCGACGGAGGCGCGCTGCTCGATCACCACGCTCACGGACCGAAGGTACCATGGAGCCATGCTCGAAGGCGCCCGGAATCTGGCGGCGGGCCGGTACTACCTCGTGGTGGAGTCGATCCCTGGGAGTGACGACGGGAGCGTCCGCTGGCGGCTCTCCAAGGCGATCGACGACGCCGTCGACCGCACCCGGATGAGCGATGCCACCCATCCCGGTTGGCGCGTGCTCCGGATCGAGCGCAACCGCGTTCCCGAGGTTGTGTGGCCCCCGTCTGCCGGAGACGACGACGGCGACGGCGAGGACAGCCTGGTTCCGCGCCGCCCGCGCCGCCCACCGGGGAGCGGCGCGATCGCCCTCCCGTTCCCCTGACGGGGCCGCTGGCGGCGCTGGTACAGTCGCCGCGGTGGAGGCGATCTCGATCCTTGCGCCCGACGACGTCGAGGCCGTGCATGACCGGGCGATGACGATCATCGAGGAGATCGGCACCGACGTCCGCCACGAGGAGGCGCTCGCCCTCCTGCGGGCGAGCGGCCAGGACGTCGACGGCGAGCGGGTGCGCTGGGACCGCGAGTTCGTGATGGAGATGGTCGCTTCGGCGCCGGCCTCGTTCACGCTCGAGCCCCGCAACCCCGACCGCGCCGTCACCATCGGCGGGGCCAGGCCCGTGCTGGCGCCGGTCGGCGGCTCGCCGTTCTGCTCCGACCTCGAGCGCGGCCGCCGCGACGGTGGCATCGCCGACCACGTCGAGCTGGTGAAGATGGCCCACTCGGCCGAGCTCATGACCTGCCTGCAGAGCGGCACGGTCGAGGCCAACGACCTCAGCGAGCACAGCCGCCACCTCGAGATGGACTACTCGATCCTGCGCTGGTCGGACAAGCCCTACGTCTGTTACGGCACGTCCGGGCCCAAGGCGCGCGACGCCGTCGACCTGGCCGCGATCGCCTGCGGCGGCCGCGACCGGATCGAGCGCACGCCCGCCATCATGGGCGTCGTCAACCCGAACAGCCCGCTCGTCTGGGACTTCCTGATGGTGGACGCGCTGGTCGAGTGGGCCCGGGCTGCCCAGCCGGTGATCGTGACGCCGTTCCTGCTGGCGGGCGCGACCGCCCCGGTGAGCGTCGCCGGCGGGCTCGCGCTCCAGGTGGCCGAGGCGCTGACGGGTGTCGCCCTGGTGCAGCTGATCCGGCGCGGTGCGCCGGCCCTCTTCGGCTCGTTCTTCACCGCCGTCGACATGCGCACCGGCGGCCCCGCGTTCGGCACCCCGGAATCGGTGGTCGGCACGCTTGCGGGGGGCCAGCTGGCGCGCCGCTACAACCTGCCCTATCGCGGCGGCGGCGGGCTGTGCTCGTCGAACGCGCTCGACGCCCAGGCGGCCGCCGAGACGATGAACACGCTCTGGGCGACCATGCTCGCCCCGGCCGACTTCGTCCTGCACGCCGCCGGCTGGCTCGAGGGCGGGCTGACCGCCTCCTACGAGAAGCTCGCCCTCGACCTCGAGGTCTTACGTATGTTCGAGGTGCTGGAGCAGGGGGTGACGCTCGGGGAGGAGGAGTTCGCGCTCGACGCGATCCGCGGGGAGGGGCCGGGCGGCATGTTCCTCGCCGCCGATCACACGCTGGCGCACTTCCGCGACTGGACGTTCATGAGCCCGCTCTTCCGCTCGCAGTCGTACGTGACCTGGGAGAAGCAGGGCTCGATCACGACGGACCGGGCCGCGACGGCCGAGTGGAGGCGGCTGCTCGAGGCGTGGGAGGACCCGGGCATCGACTCCGCCCTCGACGAGGAGCTGCGCGAGCACGTCGACCGGCGCGCGGGCGAGCTCGACGCCGAGTACGCGTAGATGGCCCGGCTGCCCCGCCACGACATCCTCTTCGAGCCCGTGCAGATCGGGCCGAAGACGCTCCGAAACCGCTTCTACCAGGTGCCGCACTGCACCGGGTTCGGGGTCGAGAAGCCGTGGACGCAGGCCGCCTTCCGGGGGATGAAGGCCGAGGGCGGCTGGGCGGCGGTGTGCACCGAGTACTGCTCGATCAGCGCCGAGACCGACGAGTCGCCCTACGTGTCGGCGCGGCTGTGGGACGACGAGGACGCGCGGGCGCTGCGGCTCATGACCGAGGAGGCACACCGCCACGGGGCGCTCGCCGGCGTCGAGCTTTGGCACGGCGGCCTGTACGCCGAGACGCGCGAGTCGCGGCTGCCGCCGATCGCCCCGTCGCAGCTCTCGAGCGACTTCGACGGGATCACGGTCCCGCGGGTGATGACGGCGGCCGACATCCGCCGCGTGCAGGAGGAGTGGGTGGCCGCCGCCCTGCGGGCGCGCGACTCCGGCTTCGACATCGTCTACGTGTACGGCTCGCATACCTACCTGCCGACGCAGTTTCTCTCGCCCGTCTACAACCGCCGCACCGACCGCTACGGCGGCTCGTTCGAGAACCGGTCGCGGTTCTGGCTGGAGGCGATCGAGCTCGTCCGCGACGCCGTCGGCGGCGACTGCGCGATCGCCGTTCGGATTGCGGCCGACACGCTGGAGGGATCGGGTGTCGAGCTGGCCGAGGGGCTCGAGTTCATCCGCCGGGCCGACCCGATGGTCGACCTGTGGGATGTGACAATCGGCGCGCTGTCGGGATGGCAGCGGGTCGACAGCGGACCGTCGCGCTTCTTCGAGCAGGGCTACCAGCTGGAGTGGTCGGGCCAGGCCCGCCAGGCGACGGACAAGCCGATCGTGGTGGTTGGGCGGTTCACCGACCCCGACCGGATGGCGGAGATCGTCCGCGGCGGCACGGTCGACCTGATCGGGGCCGCGCGGCCGTCGATCTCCGACCCGTTCCTGCCCCGCAAGATCGAGGAGGGCCGCTACGACGAGGTGCGCGAGTGCATCGGCTGCAACGCGTGCTACTCGCGCTCGATCTGGGGCCGCCACCTCGGCTGCACCCAGAACGCGACGGCCGGCGAGGAGCACCGCCGCGGCTGGCACCCGGAGCGGTTCGACCGGGCGAAGAATGCGGAGAAGTCGGCACTCGTGGTGGGAGCGGGTCCGGCCGGGATGGAGTGCGCGATCGTGCTCGCGAAGCGCGGCATGGAGCTCGTCCACCTGGTCGACGCGGACGACGACATCGGCGGCTGCCTGCAGTGGGTCACGCGGCTGCCGGGCCTGGGGGAGTGGGGGCGCCTGATCGACTACCGCCGCGTGCAGATGGAGCGCCTTGCGAACCTCCAGTTCGTGCCCGGCATGCGGCTCGACGCCGCCGGCGTGTGCGAGTACGGCGCCGACATCGCCATCGTTGCCACCGGCGCGCGCTGGAACGCCGACGGCATGAACGGCATCACCCGCGCGTCGATCGCGGGCGCGGGGGAGGGGCTGGCCCACGTGCTGACGCCGGAGCAGGTCATGGTGGAGGGGCTGCGGCCGCCGGGCTCACGCGTCTGCGTGATCGACTACGAGGGCTACTTCACCGGCGCCGGGATCGCGGAGGTGCTGCGGGCCGAGGGCCGGGCGGTGGAGCTGCTCACCTGCTTCGACCTCGTCGCCCACTACTGCGACCAAACGCTCGAGGGCGTGCGCCTGCGCCGGCGCCTGCACGACCTCGGCATCGGCGCGCACCGCGCCGCGACGGCGACGGCGGTCGACCCGCAGGGCGTCGACGCCGCCGACGAGTTCGGCCACCCGTTCCGCATCGCCTGCGACGGCGTGGTGATGGTCACGCAGCGGGGTTCGGACGACGCCCTTCACCGCGCGCTCGCGGACGACCCCGACGCGCTCGCCGCCGCGGGCGTCGAGCAGGTGCACGCGATCGGCGACTGCGTCGCGCCGCGGCTGATCGCCGACGCGATCTTCGACGGCCACCGCCTCGCGCGCGAGATCGATTCGCCCGACCCGTCCCGCCCGCTGCCCTACATGCGCGAGCGCCCGCTCGTGTGAATAACCGGTGCCAGGCACCGGCTATTCACCCCCTGAATGAACGGGGTCAGACCCCCGTTATTCACCGGGGAGCAGCGAGTACATGATCAGGTCGACCCGCTCCCCGCGCTGGTCGGCCCACGAGCGCAGCACCGCCTCGCGGGTGTATCCCGCCTTCTCCGCCACGCGCTGCGAGGCCGGATTGTCGAGGTGCGTCGTCAGCTGCAGGCGCGCGACCGGGAGCTTGCGGAACGACCAGTCCGAGAGCAGGCGAAGCGCCGCCGTCGCCAGGCCGCGGCCGCGGGCCTGCGGCGCCATGTGGTAGCCGATCTCGGCGATCCCGCGCCCGTGCAGCACCCGCACCCCGATCGCCCCGAGCGCCTCCTCGCCCGGTGGCTCGACCACCGCGAACGCCGCCCCGTCGCCCGCCCGCAGCCGCGCCGGTTGGAGCGCCAGCCAGATCCGCACGGAGTCCTCGTCGTATGGATCGGGCACGCTCGTGAAGCGGATCGTCTCCGGATCGCGCGACATGGCCAGGATCGCCGCCACGTCGCCCTCCCGCCACGGCCGCAGCCCGGCGCGGCCGTCGTGCAGCAGCCGCGGGAGCGGGATCGGCCCGGTCACAGGTCGGCGGCGACGCGCGAGAACATCACCAGGTCGACACGGCTCCCGCGCAGCTCCTCCCACGAGCGCAGCACGCCCTCGCGCCGGAACCCCGCCCGCTCGGCGACCCGCTGGGAGGCGGGGTTGTCGACATGGGTCGAGAGCTGGACGCGGGCCACCCCCAGGTCGCGCAGCCCCCAGCGCGATGCCAGCCGAAGCGCCGTCGTGGCCACGCCGCGGCCGCGCGCCCCCGGCGCGACCATGTAGCCGGCCTCGGCGATGTCGCGGTCGAGCGGGTCGATGCGAAGGCCGATGCTCCCGACCGGCTCACCTCCACCCGCGACGATCGCAAGCCGCACCGCCTCGCCCTCCGCGAGCCTGTCCGCCAGCCCGTCGATCCAGGCCCGCGCGTCGGCGTCGGAGTAGGGGTCGGGCACGCGGGTGAAGCGGGCCACGTCGGGGTCGCGGCAGAGCGCCGCGATCACGCCGAGATCCTCTTCCCGCCACGACCGCAGGCCGATCTCGCCCTCTGCCAGGGGCGGGTCCGGGTAGCGGAGCGGGACCGGCGCGGCCACGGCCGCGATCGTACAGGGGCGCCGATACACTGAAAGGCGTATGCCCGATCTCGCCGTCTCCGCCTCCTACGAGCCCACCGGCGACCAGCCTCGGGCGATCGCCGAGCTGGCGCAGAGCATCAGCCGCGGCGACCAGTACCAGACGCTGCTCGGTGCCACCGGCACGGGCAAGACGCACGCGATGGCGCGGGTGATCGAGCGCCTGAACCGGCCGGCGCTCGTGATCGCCCACAACAAGACGCTGGCCGCCCAGCTCTGCAACGAGTTCCGCGAGTACTTCCCCCGGAACGCGGTCGAGTACTTCGTGAGCTACTACGACTACTACCAGCCCGAGGCCTACCTGCCGTCGTCGGACACCTACATCGAGAAGGACTCCTCGATCAACGACGACATCGACCGCCTCCGCCACGCCGCGACCGCCGCGCTCTTCGCCCGCCGCGACGTGGTCATCGTCGCCTCGGTCTCGTGCATCTACGGCATCGGCTCGCCG
Source organism: Gaiellales bacterium (assembly GCA_036273515.1). Lineage (GTDB taxonomy): Bacteria > Actinomycetota > Thermoleophilia > Gaiellales > JAICJC01 > JAICJC01. Next base: position 133,944 of record DASUHM010000002.1, on the reverse strand, counting down.
GAGAGCTACTCCGAGCTCGTCCTGTTCCTCTCCGTCGGCGAGGAGAAGTCGCGCGACGACATCCTGCGCAAGCTGGTCGACATCCACTACCAGCGCAACGACGTCGTCATGGGCCGCGGCCGCTTCCGCGTGCGCGGCGACGTGATCGAGGTGCAGCCGGCGAACATGGAGACGGCCTACCGGATCAGCCTGTTCGGCGACGAGGTCGAGGCGATCACCCACTTCGACCCGCTCTCCGGCGAGGTGTTCGCGCGGCTCGACCACCTCGGCATCTACCCCGCGACCCACTATGCGATGGAGCGGGAGAAGCTCGAGCCGGCGATCCGCTCGGTGCAGGAGGAGCTGCGCGAGCGGCTGGCCCAGCTCGAGGGCGAGAACAAGATGCTCGAGGCCCATCGGCTGCGGTCGCGCACGGAGTACGACATGGAGATGCTGCGCGAGGTCGGCTTCTGCAACGGGATCGAGAACTACTCGCGGCACCTGGACGGCCGCGCGCCCGGCACGCCGCCGCACACGCTGCTCGACTACTTCCCCGACGACTACCTGATCATCATCGACGAGTCGCACCAGACAGTGCCCCAGATCGGCGGCATGTACGAGGGCGACCGCTCGCGCAAGCAGACGCTCGTCGAGTTCGGGTTCCGGCTGCCGTCGGCGCTCGACAACCGGCCGCTGCGCTTCGACGAGTTCGTGGAGCGGGCCCACCAGGTGCTGTTCGTCTCCGCCACGCCGGGCCCGTTCGAGCTGCGCCACTCGACGCACGTCGCCGAGCAGATCATCCGCCCGACCGGGCTGATCGACCCCGAGGTCGAGGTGCGGCCGACGCGGCGTCAGATCGACGACCTGCTGGGCGAGATCCGGGCCCGGGCCGAGGCCGGCGAGCGGGTGCTGGTGACGACGCTGACGAAGAAGATGTCCGAGGATCTGACCGACTACCTGCTCGAGTCGGGGGTGCGCACCCGCTACCTGCACTCCGAGATCGACACGCTCGAGCGCATCAAGGTCATCCGCGAGCTGCGCCTGGGCGACTTCGACGTCCTCGTCGGCGTGAACCTGCTGCGCGAGGGGCTCGACCTGCCGGAGGTGTCGCTGGTCGCGATCCTGGACGCCGACAAGGAGGGCTTCCTGCGCGGCCAGACCGCGCTCATCCAGACGATTGGCCGCGCCGCCCGAAACGTCAACGGGCGCGTGATCATGTACGCGGACAAGGTCACCGAGGCGATCCAGTACGCCATCGACGAGACCGCCCGCCGGCGGGCGATCCAGATGGCCTACAACGAGGAGCACGGGATCACGCCGGCCTCGATCCGCAAGGGCGTCTCCGACATCGCCGAGTTCCTGTCGCTCGAGTCGCAGCCCCACGTTCCCGGCCGCCGCCGGCGCGGCGCCGAGACGGACGGCATGGGCCGCGACGAGATCGAAAAGCTCGTGGTGGAGCTCGAGGAGGAGATGTTCGCGGCGGCCGAGGAGCTGCGCTTCGAGTACGCGGCCAAGCTGCGCGACGAGATCAAGGAGCTGCGCCGCGACCTCGAGGCCACCGCCAGCGCGTAGCCGAACCCGCCAGAAGGGGTCAGACCCCTCCTGGCGGGGCGAAGGAAACCGGCTGGCGGGCGGCGAATGCTCCCCGGCATGGCCCAGATCGACCGTCTGCTGCATCCCGACGAGCGCGTCCACCTCGTGAGCCGCGAGCACGGCATCGTGCTCGTGTGGCCGTTCCTGCGCGCGGCGATGATCCTGGCCCTCGCGTCCGCGGCCGCGATCGCCGCCGCCGGCCTCGACCTGCCCGCCGCGATCCGGCTCGTGCCCGTGCTCGCGGCCGCCGCCATCGGCCTCGGCGCCCTGCTCCGCGTGGTGCGGGTGGTGGCGCGCTGGCAGCGGCGCGTGCTGGTGGTGACCGACCGCCGGGCGCTCCTGCTCGCCGGCGGCCTGGGCTCGCGCGCGGCGATCGTCCCGCTTCAGGCCATCGGCGACGTCGAGGTGTTCGCGCCCGCGGCCGGGCGCATGCTGCACTACGGCGGCGTCGTCGTCGGCACGGGCGGGCGCCGCAGCCTCCTGTTCGGGCTGCGCCGGCTGCCCGACCCCGATCTGCTGCTCGGGCTCCTGCTCGGCCTGGCCGAGGAGCGGGCCGAGGCACGCCCGCGGTGGTCGCCGCCGACGCTCACGCCCGCGCCGCTTCGCTAGATGGCGGATGCTCGCGCCCTGGCCCTCATGATCGCGATCGGTAAGGTGGCATACCGGATGGTCCCCGGGCGAGCTACGCTCCAGAGTGGAAACGACCACCAGGCCGAACGGGGTGGGCCCGTCGGCCGGGAACCACGACCGGAAGGGTCACGGAGCGCGTTCGCATGAGCGGGCGTGGGAGGGAGGCGGCGGCGAACGAGCACGAGGCATCGGTAGACGCGGGCTCCGCCTGCGCGCGGCTGCGGCTGGCGTGCGACCCGTCGGTCGTCGCCGAGGCGCGCAGGGCCGTCGCGCGGTTCGAGGCCGGCGTGCCCGCGCCCGTGATCGAGTCGGCCCGCCTGCTCGTGACCGAGCTCGTCACGAACAGCCTCCTGCACGGCATCGCCGAGGGCGACGGCTGGATCGACGTCCTCATCGAGCGGCGGGCGCGGTGCCTGCGGATCGAGGTGGCCGACCCGGCCTCGACCGGGCGGCGTCCGGTGCTGCGCAGCGTCGACCAGTCGAGCACCTCGGGATGGGGCCTCCAGCTGGTCGACCGGCTCGCCTCCGACTGGGGCGTCGAGACCGGCTCGGGCACCTGCGTGTGGTGCGAGATCGCCACCGGCTGACCCGCCTGCCCGCCTCTCCGTCCGGCCCGCCATGGTACGATGACGAACACACGTTCGGCAGTCCAGGCGTTGCTAGAATGTGCCTGTTTTCCGCTTGAACATGCGGTTTCCAGGCATTAAGGAGTTCGGTGGCACACGAGAACATCGTCATTCGGGGCGCGCGCGAGCACAACCTCAGAGACGTCACGGTCAGCCTGCCCCGCGACCGGCTGGTCGTCATCACCGGCCTGTCCGGCTCGGGCAAGTCGAGCCTCGCCTTCGACACGCTCTACGCCGAGGGGCAGCGCCGCTACGTCGAGTCGCTCTCTGCCTATGCCCGCCAGTTCCTGGGGCAGATGGACAAGCCCGACGTCGACTCGATCGACGGGCTCTCGCCTGCGATCTCGATCGACCAGAAGACGACCGCCCGCAACCCCCGTTCGACGGTCGGCACGGTCACCGAGATCTACGACTACCTGCGGCTCCTGTACGCCCGGGTCGGCCATCCCCACTGCCCCAAGTGCGGGCGTGAGATCTCGGGCCAGTCGGCCGAGCAGATCGTCGAGCACGTCCTGAAGCTGCCGGAGGGCACGCGTTTCACCGTCGACGCCCCCGTCGTGCGGACGCGCAAGGGCGAGTACCGCGACCTCTTCGAGCAGCTCCGCGGCGACGGCTACACGCGCGTCAAGGTCGACGGCCGGCAGCTGATGCTGGAGGAGCCGATCGAGCTCGACAAGCAGGTGCGCCACTCGATCTCGGTCGTCGTCGACCGGCTGGTGATGAAGCAGGGCCTGCGCACGCGCCTGACCGACTCCGTCGAGACCGCCCTGCGGCTGGCCGAAGGGCTGGTCGAGATCGCGGTGGTCGACGGCAACACGACCACCTATTCCGAGCAGTTCGCCTGCCCCGACGACGGCATCTCGCTGCCCGAGCTCGCCCCGCGCATCTTCTCGTTCAACTCGCCGCACGGCGCCTGCCCACGCTGCACCGGCCTCGGCACCCAGCGCGAGATCGACCCCGATCTGGTCGTCCCCGACCCGAGCCTCTCGATCTCCCAGGGTGCGCTCGTCCCCTGGACGGTGATCAACTCCAACTTCTACACCCAGGTGATCCAGGCGATCGCCGACCGCTACGAGGTCGATCTCGACACGCCCTGGGCCGGCCTGCCCGAGGAGCAGCGCGACCTCTTCCTGAAAGGGACGGGCGGCGACAAGCTCTACGTCACCTACCGCAACCGGATGAACCGCAAGCGCAGCTACATGCTCGCGTTCGAGGGTATCGTCCCCAGCCTCGAGCGGCGCTACCGCGAGACCGACTCGTCGTACCAGAAGGAGCGCATCGAGGAGTACATGGCGCTCAAGCCGTGCCCGGCCTGCCACGGCGACCGGCTCAAGGACACGAGCCTGGCGGTCACGGTGGGCGACCGCAACATCGCCCAGGTGACGCGCATGTCGGTGACGTCCGCGATCGAGTTCGTCGACGCGCTCGAGCTGACCCGGACCGAGCAGGCGATCGGCGTCCGCATCCTCAAGGAGATCCGCGAGCGGCTGACGTTCCTGGCCGACGTCGGCGTCGGCTACCTCACGCTCGGCCGCGCGGCGGCAAGCCTGTCAGGCGGCGAGGCCCAGCGGATCCGGCTCGCGACCCAGATCGGCTCGTCGCTCATGGGCGTCCTCTACATCCTGGACGAGCCGTCGATCGGGCTGCACCAGCGCGACAACGCCAAGCTGCTCGCGACGCTCGAGCGCCTGCGCGAGCTGGGCAACACCGTGATCGTCGTCGAGCACGACGAGGAGACGATCCGGGCGGCCGACCACATCGTTGACATGGGCCCCGGGGCGGGTGAGCACGGCGGCCGGGTGGTCGCGACGGGCACCGCCGCCGAGGTGATGGCGTCGGAGCGCTCGATCACCGGCGCGTATCTGTCCGGCCGGCGCGCGATCCCGGTGCCCGACCGGCGCATGCACGACGCCGGCTGGTTCGGCGTGCAGGGCGCCTCCGAGCACAACCTCAAGGACATCGACGTCGATCTGCCCGTGAGCAAGCTGATCTGCGTCGCCGGCGTGAGCGGATCGGGCAAGAGCACGCTCGTGAACGAGGTCATCTTCAAGTCGCTCGCGAACCGGCTCAACCGCGCCCGCGTGAAGCCCGGGGCGCACCGGTCGGTGGAGGGGATCGACGTCTTCGACAAGGTCATCGACATCGACCAGTCGCCGATCGGGCGCACGCCGCGGTCGAACCCGGCGACCTACACGGGCGTCTTCGACCACATCCGCGCCCTGTACGCGACCTCGCCCGACGCCCGCGCCCGCGGCTACAAGCCGGGTCGGTTCTCGTTCAACGTCAAGGGCGGCCGCTGTGAGACGTGCCGCGGCGACGGCACGATCAAGATCGAAATGCACTTCCTGCCCGACGTCTACATCAACTGCGAGGCCTGCCGCGGCCGACGCTACAACCGCGAGACGCTCGAGGTGAAGTTCAAGGGCAAGTCGATCGCCGACGTGCTCGACATGTCGGTCGAGGAGGCGCTCGAGTTCTTCGCCAAGATCCCGAAGCTGCGCCGGCGCCTGCAGACGCTGCACGACGTTGGCCTCGACTACATGCGGCTGGGCCAGCCGGCGACGACGCTCTCCGGCGGCGAGGCGCAGCGGGTCAAGCTGGCGACCGAGCTCAGCAAGGTCGCCACCGGGCGCACGCTCTACATCCTGGACGAGCCCACGACGGGCCTGCACACGTACGACATCGAGAAGCTGCTCGAGGTGCTGCAGCGGCTCGTCGACGCGGGCAACACCGTGCTCGTGATCGAGCACAACCTCGACGTGATCAAGCAGGCCGACTGGGTGCTCGACCTCGGGCCGGAGGGCGGCGACGCCGGCGGCCAGGTGGTCGCGCAGGGCACGCCCGAGGAGGTCGCCGAGACGCCGGGCAGTCACACGGGCGAGTTCCTGCGCCGGGTGCTGCCGGTCTACGAGGCGGAGCAAGCGCTTGTCGGTTGAGCCGCGGCCCGCGGCCGTCCCGGTGATGTCGGTGCGGGCGCGGGCCGTGATCCCCGACGGCGAGGGCCGCGTGCTCTTCGACCGCACCCACCACTTCGACCGGGCGCCGTTCTACTGGCTTCCCGGCGGCGGCGTCGAGGCCGGCGAGACGGCCGAGGAGGCGGTGCGGCGGGAGCTGATCGAGGAGGCGTCGCTCGTCATCCGCGTGCAGCGGCTCCTCTACATCAGCGAGAACCTGTTCGTCGAGTCCGGCGACTACCGCCACGAGCTGATCCTGTACTTCCTGGCCGAGGCGGGGGAGACGCTCCCCGGTGCGCCGGTCGACCTGCGACACCACGAGTGGCACCCGCCGGACGCCACGCCGGGGCCGTTCCTGCCGCCCGACGTTGCCCAGGCAGTCGCCGCCGACCTCCGCGACGGGTTCACGCGGCCGGTGCAGCACCTCGTCACCGACGAGCGCCCGTCGCCGCCGGCGTGACGAAGGGCGTCCGCAAGGCCGGCAAGACGATGAAGGATGCCGAGCGCCGCCGGCTGGCACGGCGCTCGCGCGGCGCCGAGGCGGCCGAGCGCTCCGGCGCGGCGCCGCCGGGCTGGGCGGTGGTCTGGTGCGACGGCGGCTCCCGCGGCAACCCCGGTCCCGCCGCGTATGCCTACGTGATCGACGATCCTGAAGGGCGCGAGGTCGCGGCCTTCGCGGCGGAGATCGGCGTCGCAACGGTCGGGACGGCCGAGTACCGGGCCGTCGCCGAGGGCCTCGCCGCGGCGTCCCGGCTCGGTCTCGAGCGGGTCGAGGTGCGCACCGACTCGCGCCTCGTCGTCCGCCACCTGGCCGCCGAGCGGCCGCTGCGAAACCCCGCCCTGGCCGCCCTGCGCGATCGCGCCCGGGCGGCGGCGGACGAGCTCGGCGGCGTCACGTACCGCTGGGTGCCCGCCGCGGAGAACGCCCGCGCCGACGCGCTGGTGTCGGGGCTACTGGTTAGCCCCGTTCCCTCCGGGGAATAGATGAGGGCGCAAGCAAATTGTCTGGAGGATTTGCAACGTGACTCTCGGACTACTCATTCTCAGGGTCGTCATGGGCCTGACCCTGGCGGCGCACGGCTCGCAGAAGCTCTTCGGCTGGTTCGAGGGCCCGGGCCGGGCCGGGACCACGGGCATGTTCACGAAGCTCGGCTTCCGCTGGCCCACGACGATGGCGCTGCTCGCCGGCGCGGCCGAGTTCTTCGGCGGCCTGCTTTTCGCGCTCGGCCTGCTGACGCCGTTCGCCGCGATCGCCCTCGTCGTCGTGATGCTGAACGCGATCATCACCGTCCACTGGCCGAAGGGCTTCTTCGTCACCGCCGGCGGCTACGAGTACAACCTCATGGTCATCGCAATCGCCACCGGCGTCTCGGCGATCGGGCCGGGCACGGACTCGCTCGACAACGCCTTGGGCATCGCCGGCTCGCTCTCCGGCGCGTGGTGGGCGCCGATCGTGATCGTCGTCGCCGCGGTCATCTCGGTCGCGACGACCACGCTCGGTCGTGAGCACTCCATGCTCAGCGGCCATCCTGCGTCCTAACGACCGGCGGCGCGCCTCCTGATGGCGGGCGTCCTCCTTGCGCGGGCGCCCGCCATCAACTACCTTCGCCCGCACACGACGAGGGGGTGGGCAGGTGGGGGAGGGGACAGCCGCGGCGGACGCGCGGCAGATGATCGAGGCGGCCGAGGCCGGCGACGCGGCGGGTGTGGAGCGGCTCATCGGCGAGAGCCCCGACCTGGCCTCCGCCCGCGGCCCGGACGGGATCTCCGCCATCCTGCGCGCGCGCTACCACGGCCACGCCTGGATCGCCGAGCGGCTCGCCGATGCCGTGTCCGAGCTCGACATGTTCGAGGCTGCCGCGCTGGGCCGCGCCGGGCGGGTCGCCGAGGTCGTGCGCGCCGATCCGGCCGCCGTCCGGGCCGAGGCGCCCGATGGCTTCACTGCGCTTCACCTGGCCGCGTTCTTCGGCCAGCTCGAGGTGGCTGCCGTGCTGCTCGAGCACGGCGCTCCGGTGGACGCACAGGCGGGCAACCCGACCCGGGTGCAGCCGCTGCACTCCGCCGCGGCCGGCGGGCACGCCGCCATCGTGGCGCTCCTGCTCGAGCGCGGCGCCGATCCGGACGCCCGCCAGCAGGGCGGCTTCGCGCCGCTGCACTCGGCGGCGGCGCGGGGCGATCAGGTGACGGGGCGGCTGCTGCTCGACCATGGCGCCACCCCCGACTTCCGCGCCGACGACGGCCGCCGGCCCATCGACCTCGCGCCGGCCGGCGACGGCATCCGCGCGCTGCTCGGCGGCTAGGTCCGGTGGAGGTCGAGGTCGCCCGCCGCGGGGCGGTGCTCACCATCACGCTGAACCGGCCAGACGTGCTGAACGCCTTCGACGAGGCGATGCACGACGGCCTGCGGGCGGCGCTCGCCGAGGCCGGCGACGACGCCGTGCGAGCGGTCGTCATCACGGGCGCGGGCCGCGGGTTCTGCGTCGGCCAGGACGTCGCGGCGCTCACGTCGCCCGAGGCGGTGGGCGCGCTGCTGCGCGGCCGCTTCCACCCGAACATCCTCGCGCTGCGAGCGCTCCGAAAGCCGGTGATCGCCGCGGTCAACGGCGCCGCCGCCGGCGCGGGGCTGGCCCTCGCCTCAGCCTGCGACGTGCGCATCTGCGCCCGCTCGGCGGTCTTCGTGCCGGCCTTCGTGCGCATCGGGCTCGTGCCCGACTCGGGCGCGACGTACTTCCTGAGCCGCATCCTCGGCCCCGCGCGGGCGCTCGAATGGATGGCGTCGGGACGCCGGCTCTCGGCCGACGACGCGCTCGCGTCTGGCCTCGTGTCCGAGGTGGTGGAGCCCGGCGATCTGCCCGGACGGTCGGACGCCCTGGCGGACGAGCTGGCGGCGCTGCCGACTGCGGCGATCGCGCTGCACAAGCAGCTGTTCGACCGGGCGCCGGCGAACACGCTCGCCGAGCAGCTCGAGCTGGAGGCCTCGCTGCAGACCGCGGCTGCGGGCACGGCCGACTTCGCCGAGGGCGTGGCCGCGTTTCGCGAGAAGCGGGCGCCGCGCTTCCGCGGCGCCTAGGGGCTTCCGCGGCGCCTGGAGGCTACCCCTCCCGGAGCCCGTCGAGCAGGAGGCCGCGCTCGATGCGCCGCTCGATCCGGCGCCGCTTGACCGCGGCGTCGTGGCCGAGCGCCGACGCCGGCCGGCTGCGCCAGTCGATCTTGCCCGTGCGATTGCCGGCGAACTGGATGTCGCCGACCTTGCCGGGGGCGGTGCTGCCGGTCTGCGCTGAGCCCTTCTGCATCTGGTCTCCCTCGTCGAGGCGGGCGGGTGCCCGCCGGTGCTGCTCTCTCAGTAGCGCGGGGGCCGTCTCCGCGTCAACGGCCCATACGAAAACCTCACACGACCCGAACAGCTCGCGCGCGCGACCGCGTCAGCGGAACCGGACAAAGCCCTGCTGGTTCACGCCGTGCACCTTCGTGAACGCGCCTCCGGCCTGGGCTCCACCCCCGCCCGCGGCGACAGCTGAGACGCCGATCGGGCTGCCGACCACATCGGGATCCCATCCGGTCGGGGCGCCCTCGCCGAGCGACAGCGCCATCAGCTTGCGGCGCGTCAGCGGGGTGTTGCACTGGAGCGGGTCGCCATGGCCCTCGCCGCCGATGCAGAAGCTGTTGAAGTGGCCGCCGACGATGACGCTTGACCCGGAGATCGCGACGCCCTGGACGTCGCCGTCGGTGAGCGCGAGCCACCTGCGGGCGCCGTTCGCCGCCGAGTACAGCGCGACGTGGCCGCCGTTGCCGCCGCCCCCCGCGACCAGCTGCCGGCCCGCCGTGCGCAGCGCCGAGACGGGCCAGGTCGGCCGCGCCGCGAACCGGCTCAGGCCGCCGGCCACCCACAGCGCCGCCAGGTGCGGGCGCAGGAAGCCGTTTACGCGGCTGAAGTCGCCGCCGGCGAAGACGCGCTTGCCGCCGGGCGACATCGTGAGAGCGCGGACGGTCGAGTTCGCGTTCGGACGCCACCGTGCGAGCAGCGCCGAGCTGGTGTTCCCGATCGCGGCCAGGCGCACCCGCCGCGCGCCCTTCACGGCCGTGAAGCTGCCGCCGAGGTAAACGCGGCTCGCGCTGACGGCGATCGCGTACACCGTGCCGTTCGTGTTCGCGTGCCACTTGCGCAGCGCCGATCCGGACGTCGTCACCGCGGCCACGTGGGCGCGCGAGAAGCCGTTGATCGTGGTGAAGCCGCCGCCGATGTAGATCGTCGTTCCGGCCGCGTTCGCCCGCAGCGCCGTCACGGTGCCGTTGGCGCGCGGATGCCACGGCATGACCCGGCCGGTCTTGAGGCTGAGCGCAGCCAGGTGGTTCCTGAGGACGCCGCCGCCGCTCGCCCCGGGCGCACGGACACGGGTGAAGTCGCCGCCGATGAAGATCTTCCCGCCGGCGACGGCAATCGCGCGCACACGTCCGTTGGTCTGCCAGGAGCTCGCGGGAGTCGACGTCAATGCGTTCGCAGCTCCCGGCGCTATCAGGGCAGTCATCGCCGCGCCAACGATGAACAGTCGAAAACGACCTGCCATGGTGTCCGCTGCGCAGGGTAGCGGACCCGGCGGACAGGTGCGGGCGTTCAGTTGGGGATGTCGACCACGTCGGCCGAGAGCGCGCCGCTCTTGTGATACGCCTGCCAGTGGCGGAACGCCGCTGCCGTGAGCTCGCCCTTGACCTCCTTGCGGCCGATCAGGTCCTCGATCTCCGCGGGCGCGAACCACGCGGGCGTGCCGAGGATGTCGGAGTCGGTGACGGCGTAGCTCGTCTGGCGCGGGTGCGCCGACAGGTAGTTGAGCCGCAACGAGGTGCCCACCCGGTGGCCGTCGGGGTCGTGCTCGCGCACGACGGACACGCCGATCAGGTGCGCGTCCGAGGCCGCGTAACCCGTCTCCATGAGCAGGTTTCGGTTCACGGAGTGCTCGGGCAGCTGGACGTGGCCGTCCTCGTCGATCGGCGCCATCCACCCGGTGGGGAAGTTCCAGCGCTCCTCGCCCTCCCGGTTCAGCTGCCGCACCATCAGCAGCTCGCCGCCGTGCTCGACGATCGAGCACACGGTCGTCGCCATGATGGCGGGATGGTCGACCCCGAGGAGGTCGCGGACGGCCGCGACCACCGCCGAGGGATCCGGCTCTGTGCGCTCGGTCACGGGCAGATCCTACACCGGCCCGCGAGCCGCTCCACGCGTGGGCCCGGCGGGCCTATGACTCGCGCAGCAGCTCCGCCAGGAACTCGTCCAGGTCGGCGCGGAACTGTCCCGCCTCGAACCCACGCACCCACGCTCGCAGAAGCGCTTCGACGCCCGTGTATCCGACCGCTTCGCCGATGAAGCTGTCGCCGTCGAACACGAGATACCGGCGTCCCCCCGGAACCGCCAGCCGCCAGTGCACGCGATGCCCCAGCTCGTGATCGATGTGCCCCGCCAGTGCCCGGACGTCGTCCTCTGCCTCAGCCATCATGCCTCCTCCGTTGTGCCCCCGATTAGTCTGCCCCCAGATTCGGGTAGTGCCCTCACCCGTTCGGGTGATCCGGGGCATGGGATGTCGCCCGGTAGTGTTCGAGGCATGGGTCACACGGAGCAGCCGGACCTGGCGCACCGTCTGCGGACGCCGCTCGCCGTGATCGTCGGGTACATCGAGATCCTCGCCCTGCGCGACCACGACGGCGAGAACGCGGAGATCCTCGACCACCTGCGCGAGGCGGCCGCCGACCTCGGGACGGAGATCGACGCGGTCGTCGCGGCCGACTCGGCATCCCACAGCGTGCCCGGCGCAGACCGCGGCCGCTGAGCCGCCTCAATCCAGGCTGCGCACCATGACGACGGCCTGGTTGGCCTCGTTCCACCAGCCGTCCGGGTCCCACACGGGCTCGAACCCGTTGCTCTCGTAGAACCGGCGGGTGCGGGCGTAGCCGTCGGCGACGCCCGGCTCCGGCGTCGCCTCGGACAGCGTCGTGACCACCAGGTAGCGGGCGTGCGCCGCGCTCTCGGCGGCCAGATGGTCGAGCAGCGCCCGGCCGATGCCCTCGCCGCGGCGGTTGGCGTGGACGGCCATCCAGGTGATCTCGCGGCTCGCCCGGTACCACGGCCGCCAGGTGAGGAACCCGGCGATCTCGCCGCCCGCGAGCGCGGCCAGGCCCTCCTCGCGGCGCACGGCGGCGGCACACGCCTCGCGGCCCGACTCCACGCCGAAGTGGTAGGGCAGCGACGCGACGATGGCGTCGCAGGCGGGCCCGTCCAGCGGCCGCAGGGCGCGCACCTCGACCGCGGCGGTCACCGCAGCGCCTGCGCGGCCGCGTCGGCCGACGCCAGCACTGGCACGATCTCGAATTCGGCGAGGTCGGCCCACCGTGCCGTCCACGTGTCGAACAGCGCCGGGTCGTCGGTCTCCATCAGCTGGAAGCAGCCTCCGAGCCCCTCCGTCACCCAGCTCTCGACGTACTCGAGCCCGTCCGGCAGCATCCGGCCGCGGTCGCGGGCCCGCTCGTACACGGGCCGCGCGCCCTGCGTGAACGTCTCGATCACCATGTAGCGCATCGCCACCCCCGGGTCGGTCGAGCGGCGACCGTATCAGGGCGGCCGCCGTCTACGATCGCCTCGTGACCGGGCCTGTCCACGTCACCGTGTGGGGCGACGGGCGCACGCCCGCGCCGCGCGCGGTGCTCGTCCACGGCACGATGACGTGGGGCACGGACGAGTACGGCTTCGCCGCGCAGCGGCCCCTGGCCGAGATGGCCGAGCTCTGGGTCGTCGACCGGCGCGGCTTCGGGGCGAGCCCGGACGTCGGCCGGAGCGACTACGAGCTCGACGCGGCGGACGTCGCCGGCCTCATGGCGGGCGGCGCGCATCTGGTCGGGCACTCCTATGGCGGCGTCGTTGCGATGCTGGCCGCCGCGAGGCGGCCCGGCGACGTTCGCTCGCTGGCGCTGATCGAGCCCGCCGCGCACCGGGCCGCGGCCGGCGACGCCGTGGTGGCCGCCGCGCTCGCGCGGATGCGCGCGGCGATCGCGCAGGCGTCCGCGACGACCCCGCGCGAATGGCTCCGGGCCTCCACCGAGGCGGTCGGCATGCCGCCGCTCGATCCGACGCCGGCCCGTCTGCGGGCCGCCGCGACGGCGATGCGGGAACGCCCGTGCTGGGAGGCGGACGTCTCGCTGGACGCGCTCGCCGCCGGCCCCTACCCGAAGGTCGTGATCTGCGGGACGTGGGAGACCGCTCCGGCCGCCTACCGCGAGGCGGCGGGGGACGCGCTCATGGCGTGCGCGGCGGTCGTCGCGCGGGAGATCCGGGCGGACGTCCTGCGCGTGGAGGGCGCGTCGCACTGGCCGCATGCCGAACGGCCCGGGGTGGTCAACGCCGCCCTGCGCCGCCTCTGGCGCCGCGCCGCGGGCTGAGGCCGTTACGATGGCCGGGATGGCCGCGATCTCCTCCGAGACAGAGCTGCGGGCGCTGCATCCGGCGCCGAAGGAGCGCACGCTGCGCAAGCAGCTCGACCGGCTCGATCGCCACTGCCGCCGGTTCATCGAGCTCGCCCCGTTCGTCGTGATGGCGACGGCGGACGCCGCGGGCCACATGGACGCGACGCCGCGCGGCGGCGCGCCCGGCTTCGTCAAGGTTGCCGACGAGCGGACGCTGCTCCTGCCCGACCGGCCGGGGAACAACCGGCTCGACTCGCTCTCGAACCTCACCGAGCACCCCGAGATCGGGCTGCTGTTCATGATCCCGGGCGTCGACGAGACCCTGCGCGTGAACGGCGCGGTCGAGCTGCGCACGGACGCCGACCTCGCCGAGCCGTTCCGGGTCGGCCGGCGGGCGCCGGCCGTCGTGCTGCGGATCACCGTGCGCGAGGCCTATCTGCACTGCGCCAAGGCGCTCATGCGCTCACACCTCTGGAGCGCAGAGGCGCAGATCGACCGGTCGGAGCTGCCGACGCTCGGCGAGATGCTGCGCGACCAGACCGGCTCGGGCGCGGCGGAGTCGCAGACCGCGATGGTCGCGCGCTACCACCAGGAGCTCTACTAGCCGCCGTTCACTCGGGCGACGGCTGGTCGGCCGCCTGGAACTCCGCGGTCGTATTCACGTGCGGGAACGGCTCCTCCGGGACAGGGACGCCGAGCGCTGTGCAGATCGACTCCCAGCCGTCGCCCGCCCGCCATTCGACGAGCCGGCCGGCCGGCACCGCCTCGCGGACGGCCGCATTGTGCGCCTCGTAGCCGGCCATCGCGCCTTCGCGCTCGCGCCACCTGGGCGTGAACGTGCGGTCGAGCATCTCGAGGGTGACCTCCCGCCGCTCCGCCCACTCCGGCTGGTCGGCCGGTACGGGCCGCGACAGTCCCGCATGGATCGTCGCCTCGAAGCTGCGCCACCACTGATCGGCGGAGGCGCGCACCGAGAGCAGCACGATCGCGTCGGGGTACGCGTCGGCGAGCCCGGCCCAGAAGGCACACGCCGGCCAGTCGACGGTGGCCGTGTAGCCCGCGGGGAACGTGCGCCAGTCGGGTGGGTCGCCGTGCAGGGCGCCGCGCCACTGCGCCAGGTCGCCGGGGTTCGCGAACAGCTCGATCATGTGGTAGCAGGGCCCGCCGGTGAGGCGCTCGAGCGCGAGCTTGAGCGAGTTCGTGCCGGTGCGGCCGAGGCCGGCGCCGACCACGCGCAGGCCGCTCACCGCGGCGGCGCCGAGGTGAAGGGCTGGAGCAGGTGCGTGAACGCCCAGGGCGCCTGGGCGATGCCCGAGCAGGTGTTGGAGTCGATCCGGCCCGGGCAGGCGCCGTTGTCGCGCTCGATCGCCCACATCGAGAGCGTGCCGATCCCGACGCGCTCCGCGAACCGCCGCAGCCGGGCCGCGTCGCGGAGGTACGTGACCTCGGTCTTGCGCGGGTAGTCGTCGATGCCCGGCAGGATCGTCACGCCCACCATCCCCCACAGCCGCCGGCTGCTGCGGTGCGGATACAGCCGGTGCAGCTGGCGGTGCAGGCCGCGCGCCGCGCTGATCGCCGCCGCGCCCATGTCGGTCGTCACGCCGTCGTAGTAGTCGAAGCTCATGATGTTCACGACGTCGACGCGGGTGCCGACGCGGACGGCGTCGCGGAGCACGGCCAGGCCGTCGGCCTCGAGGCCCGCCGGCTCGACCGGGAGCGTGTAGGAGATCTGGAGCGGCCGGCCGTGGCGGTGCGCCCAGCGCTCGACGATCAGCAATGCCCGGTTGCGGCGGTCGATCCCGGCCGCGTGCGCGAGCGAGCGGTCCTCGACGTCCATGTCGAGCCGGATCGCGCCGTAGGTGCGCACCACCGACTCGTAGGCATGTGCCAGACGCCGCACGCTCGGGCACGAGTCGGCGATCTCGGTGAGGGCATGGTCGGCGCTGTAGCCGCCGAACGAGGGGATGACGTCGCCGCCCAGGCGCCGCAGCGCGGCCAGCCCGGGCAGATACCGGCCGGCCGCGGTGGGGTCGGCCGGGTCGCCGTTCCACGTCGGCGTGCACGACCCGCGCTGCGGCGCCTGAACGAACGCGAGGGTGAAGTCACGCGCGCCCGAGCGGCCGGCGACGCGGATGAGGCGGTTCGTCGTCCAGGTCTCGAAGTACGGGGCGAAGACGTGTGCCGGGAGCGTGCGCGACGTTCCCGCGGCGCTCGACGGGCCCGACTCGACGCCGGCCGCGAGCACGAGTGCCGGAACGAGCCCGAGGCCGGCGATGACGAGTGTGCGCAAGCGGTGAACGCCCACCGCGCCAGCTTATCGGCCTCGGTACACTGGCGGGCTCCGGGGCGTCACCAGGGACAGGGGGATGCGATCGCGACCGTTACCGAGCATGAGGGTCTGCAGGTCGAGCGCGCGAACGCGTCCGGCCTGACGCCGGTGGTGTTCATCCACGGCCTATGGCTGCTTCCGAGCAGCTGGGACCGGTGGGCGGAGCTCTTCGCGGAGGCGGGATTCGCCTCGCTCACGCCGGGCTGGCCGGACGATCCGGCCAGCGTCGAGGAGGCCCAGGAGCACCCCGAGGTGTTCGCGGGGAAGACGATCAACGAGGTGGCCGACCACCTCGACGAGCTGATCGCCGGGCTCGATCAGAAGCCGGCGGTCATCGGCCACTCGTTCGGCGGCCTGCTCACGCAGATCCTGGCCGGACGGGGGCGGGCGGCCGTATCGGTCGCGATCGACCCGGCGCCGTTCCGGGGCGTGCTGCCCTTGCCGATCTCGGCGCTGCGCTCGTCCGCGCCGGTGCTCGCGAACCCGCTCAACTGGAACCGGGCAGTCCCGCTCACCTACGAGCAGTTCCGCTATGCCTTTGCGAACGCCGTCGACGAGGCCGAGGCGAAGGAGCTCTACGAGGCCTACGCCGTGCCCGCGCCGGGCGCGCCGCTGTTCCAGGCCGCGACGGCGAACTTCAACCCGTGGACCGAAGCGAAGGTGGACACGAAGAACCCCGAGCGCGGCCCGCTCCTGATCGTCTCGGGCGAGCACGACCACACGGTTCCGTGGGCGATCGCGAACGCCTCGTACAAGCGCCAGCAGCACAACCCGGGGGTGACGGAGATCGTCGAGATCGCCGGCCGCGGGCATGCGCTGACGATCGATCACGGCTGGCGCGAGGTGGCCGAAACGGCGCTCTCGTTCGTCCGCCGCTTCGTCCCGGCGGTGTGAGCCCTCTCACGCGGCATGCCGCGCCGCGCGGTAGGTGGCCTAAGTCGGGGCCGGTTAGGGTAGCCTAAGGGCGTGGATCGGATGACGGGATGAGCCCGGAGAAGACGGCAATGCTCGGCGCGATCGCCGGCTTCACCATTTACTTCGGCCTGCCGGTGGGTCGATTGCAGGGACTGAGCGACCGCACCCGCGCGTTCCTGTCCGTGCTCGCCGCCGGGATCCTGCTCTTCATCTTCTGGGACGTGCTCGACGCGGCCCACGGGATCCTCGAGTCGGGGCTCATGATGGCCAAGGACGGCCAGGGCTGGGGGACGTTCGCAGCGCGAGGGATCATGGCCGCGGCCGGGATCCTCGCCGGCGGGCTGGGCCTGGCCTGGATCGAGCATCAGCTCCTGCGGCGGCGCACGCCGGCGCCGATGGCAGGCGGAAGCGCCGAAGCGGCGGCGGTGGGCGCGGCCGTGCCGACAGCCGACCTGGCGGCGCTGGCCGAGCGGGCGTCGCTCACGCTCGGCATGCTGATCGCCGTCGCGATCGGCCTGCACAACTTCTCGGAGGGCCTCGCCATCGGCGTGTCGGCCCGGGGAGGCGAGGTGGCGCTCGCGACCACGCTCATCATCGGCTTCGCGCTCCACAACGCGACCGAGGGCTTCGGCATCGTCGGGCCGCTCGGCGGCGTGCGGCCGAGCTGGCGCTGGATCATCCTCGCCGGCCTGATCGGCGGCGGCCCCACCTTCGTCGGCACGCTGATCGGCTACCGGGTCACGTCCCCGGCGCTCGAGATCGCGTTCTACACCCTCGCGGCCGGCGCCATCCTCTACGTCGTCGGCCAGCTCTGGAACTCCGCCAACCGGCGGCTCGGGGGCCGGCTGGTGCTGCTCGGCCTCTCGCTCGGATACCTGATCGGGCTCGCGTCCGACCTCGTCATCACCTACGGCGGGGGCTAGCCCCGTGGGGAGCGGGATCGCGCACGGCCCGGAGGGCGGCGAGCACGTGCAGCGGGAGGCACGGCACCACCGCATTCTGTGCGAGATCGACGCGCTCGAGGTGGTCGAGCTGCGGTTCGGGCCGGATTTCGAGGGCGTCGAGCCGCACACGCACCGCGCCCACGCCGACTGCTTCTTCGTCCTCGAGGGCGAGGCCGAGTTCGCGCTCGACGGCGAGACGCACCGCTTCGGCCCGGGCAGCTTCATCGCCGCGCCGATCGGCACGGTGCACGGGTTCCGCAACGCCGGCACGGGCGAGCTGCGGATGCTGAACCTGAGCGCGCCGAACACCGGCTTCGCGGCCGGCCTGCGCTAGCCTGGCCGCGATGTCCAGCTTCCTCTTCTTCGGCGACACCGAGCGCTCGCCCGCGATGCGCCACGAGCTCCCCGTCGGGATCGGCGACCCGTTCGTCCTCGCCGTCGTCGACGGGAAGCTGCATGTGGTGGCGAGCGATCTGGAACGCTCGCGGATCGAGGCGACGGCCCCGGGTGCGACGGTGCACGGGTTCAAGGAGCTCGGGCTCTTCGAGCTCCTCGACCAGGGCCTGCGCCACCACGAGATCGACCTCGAGCTGTCGTCGCGCGCGGTCGCCGCGATCGGCATCCGCGAGGCGGTCGCCGACCCGGAGATGCCGGTGTTCATTGCCGACCGCTTCCGGGCAGACGGCATCGTGCTCCACCTCGACCATGAGGCGATCGCGGCCCGGCGGCGGGTGAAGACGGAGGCCGAGATGGCCGGGATCCGGCGGGCCCAGGCGGCCGCCGAAGCGGGCATACGCGCCGCGGCGGAGATCCTGCGCCGAACCGCCGTGAACGGCGATGGGCTCGTCGCCGACGGCGAGGTGCTGACCTCGAACCGCGTGCGCGCGGCGATCCGCGCGGCCTGTCAGGAGCACGGTGCGCCGGCGCCGACCGACCTCATCGTCTCGTCGGCCTGGGAGGGCGGCGGCCACGAGCCCGGCTCAGGCCCGCTGCCCGCCAACCTGCCGATCGTGATCGACCTGTGGCCGCGCGACGAGGAGTCCGCCTGTTATGCCGACATGACCCGCACGTTCGTCGTCGGCGAGGTGCCGGCGGCCGTGCGCGAGCTCGAGGCGCTCGTGCGGACGGCGCTCGAGCGGGCGCGCGAGGCGGTGCGGCCGGGAGTGACCGGCGAGACCCTCTACGCGATCGCCTGCGACGTCTTCGAGGAGGCCGGCCACCGCACGCTCCGCACGGGTCCGGGCGAGAACCCGGACGAGGGCTTCCAGTTCTCGCTCGGCCACGGCGTCGGCCTGGCGGTTCACGAGGCGCCGGGCGTCGGGCCGGTCGGTCGGGACGAGCTCGTGCCTGGCGACGTGATCGCAATCGAGCCGGGCCTCACGGTCGCGGGCCTCGGCGAGGTGCGGCTGGAAGACCTGCTGCTCGTCACCGAGGACGGCAGCGAGACGCTCACCCGCTACCCGTACGACCTCACGGTCTAGCCCGGGTAGTCGTGGCCGCCGTTGACGGTCACGCCGCCCCATTCCTCCGGCGCGACGTCGGCGATGGTCTGGGTGAGCGACCAGCGCTGGCCGAACGGATCCTCGAGCTCGCACTGGCGCTCGCCGTACGCGAAGCTGGTCGGCTCCATCAGCACCCGGGCGCCGTGCCCGCGCGCCCGCTCGCAGACGGCGTCGACGTCGTCCACCCGGAGCATCACCATGTGCGTCGTGACGCCGCCGCTCGGGGGCACGCGGGTGTTGCCGGGCTCGGCCACGATGACGGCCTCGCCGTTGAGCGAGAGCTGCGCGCGGTGCCCGTCGCCGATGCGGACGCGCTCGCTCGCGCCGAGCGCGCCTTCGAGCCAGGCGACGGCCTCGCGCACGTCCGGGTAGACGAGCACGGGGATGACCTGCGGCGGCGGGACTGACCGGTTGCGCCGCACTAGCGAAGCTTCGGCGCGGGGCGGCCCGCCAGGCGCTCGAGCCCGGCCCAGTCGCTGCGGGTCGGCGTGAAGCACTCGACGGCGAGCGCGCCCTCGGGGCCGGCCGTCACCTCGTGCGGCACGTCGCTCAGGATGCGCCAGGTGTCGCCGGGAACGAGGTCGCGGGTCTCGTCCGCGACCCGGAACCGCATCGCCCCGCGGATCAGGATGCCGAGCTGCTCGTTGTCGTGGCGGTGCTCCGGGACGGTGCTGTCCGGCTCCAGGTCGACGAACGCGAGCGTCGTGCGCTCGCCCTCGACCGCCTGGACGGTGACGCCGTCCCAGATGCGCAGATGGTCGTGGGTCGCGAGACCGTTGAACGCGCTCATGCGGTGACTCTATCGTGCCGGCGCGCGCCAGAGCTCGTACCACGCCTGCATGCCGACGTGTGAGGCAGCCTGCTGCTGCGGGCAGCTGCGGGTGACGGTCGAGGGGGAACCCTTCGAGGTGACGATGTGCCACTGCCACGCCTGTCGGCGCCGCACGTCCACCGAGCCCGACCAGCGCGTGCACTCGTTCCACTTCTGCCCGGACTGCGGGAGCATGGACGCCATCCGCGGCGAGCCGGGGTTCCAGGCGCTGCGCGCCTTGGCTCACTCGGCCCACGGCGGCGTGAACGGCTCGCCGTCTCCGACGACGCCCTGGCCGCCGACCGGCAGGCAGACGATCGCCTCGAGCGCCGCGGCGCCTGTCTCGAGCGCCAGCTCGACGCCGGCGGGGAGGACGAGCGTGGATCCGGCCGAGAGCGGATGGGCCATCCCGTCGAGGGTCGCCGTCGCGGAGCCGGAGACGACGACGAAGATCTCCTCACGGGTGACGCGGTGGGGCAGGCCGGGCGTGCCGGCCTCCAGATGCACCCGCCAGACGCTCGTCTCCCGGGATCCCAGCGACGGGCTGGCCAGGGTGTGGAAGCGGGCGCCGTGAAGCTCGTGGTGGCGCTGGGCGTCGCGTTCGATGACAGGCACTTCTCGACCTCCTAATGGTCAACCAGGGTTGACGAGTAATATAGTCAGGCGAGGTTGACGATGCAAGACCGAACCGGCACCGACTTCGGGCTGCTCATCGCGCAGGCGCTGAACGCGTACGTCGCGCACCTGCACCGCCGGCTCGGCGAGCGCGGGTTCGGCGACCTGCGGCCGACGTTCGGTCTGCCGCTGCGGGCCCTGAGCGAGCGCCCACGAACGCTGACCGAGCTCGCCCGGGGCCTGGGGGTGAGCAAGCAGGCGGCCGCCAAGATCGTGGCCGAGCTCGAGGGGCGGTCGCTGATCGCGCGCGAGCCCTCGCCGGACGACGGCCGCGCGACCCTCCTGCGCCTGAGCGCGCGGGGGCGGGCGCTGGTCACGGCCGCGATCGAGATCGGGAACGCCGTCGAGCGCGATCTGGCCCGCGACCTCGGCGATGAGCCAGCCGCCCACATCCGGGCCGGGCTCGAACGGCTCGCCTACGACCCGCCGTGGGCCGAGGCCGCCCCGGTGCGGTCGGGCCGGGTCTGGTGAATCAGCGCCGGGCGGCCGGCCCGCGCGCGATCTCCACCAGCCGCGCGGCCACCTCGGCCACGGGCGCCCGCGTATCGATCTCGGCGGTGGCGCCGGCCCGCAGCAGCGGCTCGACGGCACGCAGGTCGGCCAGGATCGCCTCGCGCTCGGCGGCAGCCTTGCCGAAGTCGTTCGTCGTCCGCGTCGCGAGCCGCTCGAGCAGCGTCTCCTCCGGCGCGCTCAGCAGCACGACCGCGTGGAAGCGGGGGTAGAAGCGGCCCTGGTTCGCCACGCAGCCGGCCACGAAGAGCGTGCCGTCGGCGTGTTCGTCGAGCAGAGCGGAGATCCGCGGCTCGTCCCATATCGGCTCGGTCGAGCCGTCGTCCTGGGGCACGTCGACGACCCAGCCGCCGGCGTCGGTGTCGACGACGGCGTGCCCGGCGCGGGCGAGCTCGGCCAGCGCGGTCGACTTGCCGGTGGCGGACATCCCCGTGATCAGGACGGCGCTCACACCGTCGAGCCGGGTCGCACGAGCCCGACCTCGTAGGCCAGGACGACGGCCTGGACGCGGTCGCGCAGCGCCAGCTTGGCGAGCACGTGGCGGACGTGCGTCTTCACCGTCGCCATGCTGACGTAGAGCCGCGCGGCGATCTCGTCGTTCGAGAGCCCGAGGCCGATCAGGCGTAAGACCTCGAGCTCCCGCTCGGTCAACTCGTCCAGCGCGGGCGGGCGCCGGGCCTCGACGGGCGGCGCCGCGACGTAGTGCGCCACCAGCCGCTCGAGGATCTGCGGTGCCACGAGCGCCTCGCCGCGGGCGACAGTCTCGATCGCGTCGACGAGCCGCTCGCGGCCCGCGTCCTTGAGCAGGAAGCCGCTCGCGCCCGCCTCGAGCGCCCGGTAGACGTTCTCGTCCTGGTCGAACGTCGTCAGGATCAGCGTCCGCGTCTGCGGCGCCGCGGCGGCGATCTGGCGGGTCGCCTCGATCCCGTCCATCACGGGCATGCGCACGTCCATGAGGACGACGTCGGGCGCAAGACGGCGGCAGAGCTCGACGGCCTCGCGGCCGTCGGCCGCCTCCCCGACGACCTCCATGCCGGCCAGCTCGAGGATCAGGCGGAATCCGGTACGCACCATCTCCTGGTCGTCGGCGAGCAGGAGGCGGATCACGCCGACGTTCCCAGAGGCAGGACGGCGGTGACGACGAACCCGCCGTCGGGGCCGGCGCCCGCGTCGACGGATCCGCCGTGCATGCGCGCGCGCTCGCGCATGCCGACGAGCCCGTGGCCGTTGCCGTTCGGCGGGGCAGCCGTGCCGTTCCCGCGGTCGCGCACCTCGAGCTCGAGGCGGTCGGCGAGCCAGCGCACGCGGATCACCGTCGGGGCGCCGTGCGCGTGCTTGTGGACGTTGGTGAGCGCCTCCTGGAGGATCCGGTAGGCGGAGAGGTCGACGCTCGCCGGGATCGCGGCCGGCCTTCCCTCGACGTCCAGGCGCACGTCGATGCCGAGGGCGCCCGCGCGCTCGATCAGCTCCTCCAGCTGGGCCAGCCCCGGCTGCGGCGCCTCCCCGACGGGCTCGTCCGGGTCGCGTAGGACGCTCAGGAGGCGGCGCATCTCGGCGAGCGCCGAGACGGCCGACGCGCGGATCGCGACCAGCGGCTGCCGGGCCAGGGCGGGATCGGTGTCGAGCGCGGCCTCGGCGGCGTCCGACTGGATCGCGATCACGCTCACCTCGTGCGCGATCACGTCGTGCAGCTCCCGGGCGATGCGGGTCCGCTCATCCGTGACAGCGGCTGTCACGCGCTGCTCGCGCTCCCGCTCGAGCTGCTCCGTCAGGTCACGCAGACGGGCGGCCTGGATGCGCTGGTGGCGGACGAACCGGCCGACCACGGCCGGCGCGGCCACGGCCGAGAGCGCCCCGAAGTACTCGCCAAACGCGGCGCCGTGGATGAGCGATCCGGTCACCGCGAGCCCGCAGCCCGCGACCACGGTCGCCGCGACGGACGCGCGCGCGTCCACGTGCGCAGCCACCGAGTAGAAGACGATGAACGCAGCGACGTAGCCGACGTAGACGTAGCCGTCGCTCGGGATCAGGCCGGCGGCGGTCGAGACGAGCGCCGCTGCGACCGGGCGCGACCGGCGGAACGCGACCGGGACGGTGGTGAGGAGCGCGATCGCAAGGCCCGTGATCAGGTCGTCTGCGATCGAGGCGACGAGCGCCTGGGCGATGGCCGCCGCAACCAGCGGCGCGGCCAGCAGCGCGTCGGTGGCCGTCGGGTTGCGCCGGAGCGCCCCACGTATGTCGTCGACCGCCATGCGCCAAGCGTATCGACGGCCGGGGAGGGTGACATCAGCCCGTGGGCTGAGCCGGTTTCCGGCCGCGGGCTGACGACGGGAGGGGCCGGCGTCCGTAGCGTGACGGGACACTCGAGATCACCCCACCGAAAGGATCACGTTGCGTCGTCTCACTCACATCCCGTCCCCGCTCGCCGCCGCCGCCGCCGCCGTCCTCGCGGCCGACGTCGCCGGCTTCATCGTCGCCACCACGAGCGGGCTCTCCGGCGTCTCCCACGCGATCGTCTCGGGAACGTCGATCAACGCCCCGGCGCCATTCGTCGTCGTCCAGATGACAATCGCCGCGCTCGCCGTCGCGTATCGAGGCCGCCTCGGCGGCACGATCGCCGCCGGGCTGCTCGTGCCGCTCTGCCTCGTCAGCGTCCTCTCGGGGTTCGCCGACGGAAGCTTCGGCGACAGCGCCCTCGGCGCGGGCGAGATCGCCGTCCAGCCGGCGATCGTCGTGGCCACCGCCGTGCTCGGCACGCTGGCCGGGCGCCAGGTCGCGACCGCGCTCCGCGGCCGCTCGCTCACGAGCGTCGCGAGCTAGCCGGCGTCCGAACGGTGGGCATCGACCCGCGCACGCGCACCGAGCATCGGCCCGGTGGCGTGCCGGGTCGGTGCGAACCGGCCCATCCCGATGCCCTCGTCGACGTCCACGTAGATCGACTCGAACCCGCCGCGCCGCAGGTACGTCTCGTGCCAGAACGACGTGCCGCCGCGATCCCGCAGGTAGTCCGTCCACCACTGCTTGTGGGGCAGCGTCCGCGACCAGGCGGTGAGCGAGTCGAAGTCGCGCCAGTACTGGCGCATGCCGACGTGGGGCGGGTCGTCCCCGTAGATGAGCCGCTCGTGCAGCAGCAGGCCCTCCGGCCCCTCGGCGACCGACGCCTCGATCTGCGGCCCGAGCGTCTGCAGGCTCTCGAGCCCGCGCGGCTCCTCGACCCGCATGCCCAGGTAGATCACGACCAGATCCGGGTACGCGGAGAGGTCGACGGTGTTCCGGTTGGCGGCATCGGCCATCGGCTACTCCAGCTCGACCGACTGAGGCAGGTCGTCCGTGATCTCGAACCAGGGTGCCTTGGAGCCGACGAAGATGTGGTCGGTCGGCCGGATGCTCGGCTCGTCCACGAGCGAGCCCATGGCGACGTGCACGTATTCGCCGGCTCGCACCACCGAGAAGAGGAGCGACCCGCAGACCCCGCAGCGGGTGTCGTGGGCGTCGGGCTCGCCGTAGATGAAGAGCGTGTCGGCGCCCCTGGTGACCTCGAGCTTCTCGCGCTCGATGCCGGCCAGCGCCTTGAAGGCCGAGCCGGTCGCCGCGCGGCAGCGCGAGCAGTGGCAGTTCAGGGAGTAGAGGAAGGCGTCCGGCACCTCGTACCGCACGGCGCCACACTCACAGCCACCCGTGAGCATTCGGTCTTCGGAGGACATGCCGGGATTTTCTCACGCCCGGCGCGCGCGAGTCGTAGAATCGCGCCGAGATGAGGGACGCGGTCTACGTCGTCGGCGGCCTCGCCATCGTGGCGTTCTTCATCGCGCGGCAGCGGCGCAGCGAGCGATTCGAGCAGCGATCGCTGCTCATCCCCGCCGCGCTCGCCGTCTACGGCCTCGTGCTGCTGGATCACACGTCCAAACAGGATCCATTCACCGCCTCGTCGGCGCTCCTGCTGACGCTGAGCGCCGTCGCCTCGATCGTCTTCGGCGTGTTTCGAGGACGCACGATCGAGCTCTTCGTCCGCGACGGCGAGCTCTGGGAGCGGGCATCCTGGGCCAATCTCGGCATCGGCTGGGGCGGGCTGCTGATCGTCCGCCTGGGCCTCATCGCCACGGCCGCGGCTCTCGGCGCCACGCTCGCGGCGTCCCCGACCTCAATCCCGCTGATGCTCGCGATCACCCTGGCCGCGCAGATGGTCGTCGTCGCGGAGCGGGCGCGGAGCACCGGCGCCGTCATCGCGCCCTCCCGGCGCGAGCGCCGGCGAGCCAGACATCGCAGGTGACGAGTCCGGGGCCGGGACCGGGAACAGCAGCAGCACCGCACCCACGAGGAAGCAGACCGCCCCCCAGAACGTCCCCGACGTGTCGAGGGCGGCGTCGAGCAGGTCGCCGGTGGACGGCTGCACCCACCCGGCGATCGCGGAGATGCCGAAGAACACGGACCCGATCAGGTTCAGCGCCCCGATCCTCCATCCCGGGTCGGACGTGCGCCACGAGAACCAGGCGTGGCCGGCCTCGGCGAACGCCAGCTCGCTCGCGACCAGGAAGCAGATCGAGCCGAGCGCATCCGGCGTCCACACGACCAGGTCTGCGCCCTTCGGCGAGAGGCTCGCGTCCAGGGCGGTGAAGGTCGTGACATTGAAGAAGAGCGTTCCGGCGAGCTGTACCGTGGTCGCCCACCAGTCGATTCGCCCCGGCGCCAGGCCGAGCAGACGGCGTTGCGGCGTCGCGTCACGATCGAGGCTCGGCGCGGCGCTGATGCACTCCACGTACTGCAGATACGCCGCAGATGTGAAGAAGATCGAGCCGACGAAGTAGGTGATCGCGTCCGCGCGCCGGCCGACCAGGGAGGAGTATCCGGGCAGCGAGCCTACGGCGAAGCAGGCCGACCCGACGATGAAGAGCACGGCGATCCAGCGGCCGAGCCGGTCGCCGCGGCCCTTGCGGTGGCGGCGCGACGCCCACCCCAGCACGCGGCCGTCGGCCAGCCGGAAGTGGGCACGGGTGACGAACGGGCCCGGCCCTTCGACGGCGATGGGCTCGGCGCCCGGCGGCGGCTGAACGTACGCCCGGCGGCTCAACGGCGCCTGTCAGTGGTGGAAGCCGGCCTCGGCCGCGTCGTGAACAGGTTCGGGCTGCTTCTGCAGCTTCGGCAGCTGCCGCTCGAGATCGGCGATCAGGAGGTCCGCGAGGTCATGCGTGAATCCGCGCCGCACCACCACGCGCAGCGCCGCCAGGTCGGTGCGGTTCGCCGGAAAGGTGTATGCGGGCACCTGCCAGCCGCGCTCCCGCAGGGCGCTCGACACGTCGAAGGCGGTGAAGTTGTCGATCTCGTCCTTGACCTTGAACGCGAACACGGGCAGGGCGTCGCCGCGTGTCAGCAGCTCGAACGGGCCGAGCTCGGCGATGTTCGCCGAGAGCCGTGTGGCCACGTCGCGGCAGTAGGCCTGGATGGCGCGGTAGCCCTCGAATCCGAGGCGCAGGAAGTTGTAGTACTGGGCGACCACCTGGGCTCCGGGGCGGGAGAAGTTGAGCGCGAACGTCGGCATGTTGTCGCCGAGGTAGTTGACCCAGAAGATCAGGTCGTCCGGCAGCGCGTCGGCGTCGCGCCAGACGATCCACCCGACCCCCGGGTAGACGAGCCCGTACTTGTGCCCCGACGCGTTGATCGAGGCGACCCGCCGCAGCTGGAAGTCCCAGCGCAGGTCGGGATCGACGAAGGGCGCGACGAACGCGCCCGACGCCCCGTCGACATGCACGGGGACGTCGAGGCCGGTGCGCTCCTGGAGGTCGTCGAGCGCCGCGCAGATCTCCTCGACCGGCTCGTAGGCGCCGTCGAACGTCGAGCCGAGGATCGCGACCACGCCGATCGTGTTCTCGTCGCAGCGCTTCACCGCCTCCTCGGCCGAGAGCATGAAGCGGTCGCCCTCCATCGGCACCAACCGCATCTCGACGTCCCAGTAGTTCGCGAACTTCTCCCAGCAGATCTGGACGTTGATGCCCATCACAAGGTTGGGCTTGTCCGCCGGCTTGCCCTCGGCCGTCCGGCGCTTCTGCCACCGCCGCTTGAGCGCGAGCCCGCCCAGCATGGCCGCCTCGCTCGACCCCGTCGTCGAACAACCGGTCGCCTGGGCGGCGTCGGGAGCGTGCCAGAGCCGGCTCAGGATGTTCACGCAGCGCATCTCGAGCTCCGCGGTCTGCGGATACTCGTCCTTGTCGATCATGTTCTTGTCCAGGCAGTCCGCCATCAGCTGGCGCGCCTGGGGCTCCATCCAGGTGGTGACGAACGTGGCCAGGTTGAGGCGAGCGTTGCCGTCCAGCATCAGCTCGTCGTGGATCAGCTGATAGGCGAGGTCGGGCGACATCTCGCCGGCCGGCACCGCGTTTCGCGGGATCTCGTCGCTCTCGAGGCTGAAGAGCGGCGGCGGTGACAGGTCGCGCGGATGTGCGAGCGGGCGCGCGGGATGCTTGAGCGGCACGGGTAACCCCCAGGGACGTTGGCGTCACCGATCGTGTCAGATGACCGGTGTCGCGCCTCCTTCCGGCGGGATGATCCGCCCGCGCCACTTGGGGTCGATCGGCCCGCACTCTTCCGCCGGAGCTCCATCCGGATACACTCGACGTGTGTACGCGGACGCCGAGCGTTCCGTTGCGGCGCCCCGGATCGGGTGGCGGGGACGTCGGGGCACGCGCGCACTCGTGAGCGGAGCGATCGTGTTGCTGGTCGCTGCCGCCGGTGTCTGGGCGTACCGAACGACGATTCCGGCCGACCCGTTCGACCAGGCCGGGCTGGTCTACGCCGGGAGTGGGCTGTCTGCCAAGCCCGGCCAGACACTCGCGCTGGTGGGCTGGCTGGCCACGCGCCACCGCGTCGGCGTCGTCTTCGACGCCTCTCCCGTGGCATACCCCGGGCTCCGCATCCACATGATGACGACGTCGAGCATCCCCACCTCCGCCGGCGCGGAGATCATCCCGGAGGACGCGAGCATCTTTCCGCCGTCCACGCTCGAGCCGTTGCAGGCACAGCGGCTGCGTCCACCGGACGCCCACGTGGGCGGTCACGGGGTGTGGTGGATTCCGATCGTCGCCGTGATCGACGTCCGCCGACCCGGCTGTTGGCGGCTGGCCGTTCCGCTCCGATACCACATCGGGTCGACCCGGTTCTCACACCTCGCCGGCGGATTCACCTTGAGGACGGGCCGGTGCAGCGTCGTGGGGACGTATGGCCGGTCTGCCTGAGCACGCAACCACCGGCGCGCGTCGCCGGGCCGACGCCGCGTCTCACTTCCGGCCGATGATCTCCACGCGGTAGTCGTCCGGGTCGCGGACGAAGCAGAGGAACGACCCGCCCTCGGAGACCTGGTACGGCGCTCGCTCGGGCTCGATGCCCTGGGCCTTCAGCGCCTCGAGCGTGGCGTCGAGATCCTCGACGCCGATGGCGATGTGGCCGTAGCCGGTGCCCATCTCGTAGGTGCGGCCGTCGTGGTTGAGCGTCAGCTCGAGCACGTCGGGCTGGCCGGGCAGGCCGTAGAAGTAGTTGGTCGCCTCGAGCTCGCCGTTTCGGACGATGGGCGACTCCTTGCCCTTCTGGAATCCCAGCGCCTCGTAGAACCTGCCGCTCTTCTCGGCGTCCGTGATCCGAACCATGGTGTGCAGATATGTGGTCATGCCGTGATCCTAGATCGTCACCAGTCGGCGAGGACGTTGTCGCCGCCGGCGCCCGCCTCGACCGCGATCTCGAACGCCGAGAGCTGGTCGGGGTCGATCGCGTAGGTGTGCTCCGGCGCGGGATACGACCGCGACCGCACCTCGTTCGCGTAGGCCGAGACGCCCTCGCGCATCGCCTCCCCGACGTGGGCGAACTGCTTCACGAACTTCGGCAGGAAGTCGGAGTCGGGGCGGATGTCGAGCAGGTCGTGCAGCACGAGCACCTGGCCGTCGCAGACCGCGCCCGAGCCGATCCCGATCGTCGGAATCGTCACGCGGCGGGTGATGGCCGCTGCGACGGGCTCCGGGACGCACTCGAGCACGATGGCGAAGCAGCCGGCGGCCTGGAGCGCGACGGCCGAGTCGTAGAGCGCCTTGGCCTGCTGCCACTGCCGCCCCTGGGCCTTGTGCCCGCCGAGGAACGTCGCCGTCTGCGGTGTGAGGCCGATGTGGCCCACCACCGGGATGCCCGCCGCCGTGAGCGCCGCGGCTCGCTGCACCGACTGTCCGCCGCCCTCGAGCTTGACAGCATCGGCGCCCGCCTCCTTGATGAACCGGCCGCCGTTTCGGACGGCGTCCTCGTCCGACACCTGGTAGGACATGAACGGCAGGTCGCCGATCACGAGCGGGCGGGTGCAGGCGCGGGCGACCGCGCGGGTGAGGACGAGCAGCTCGTCCATCGTCGCGCCGACGGTCGAGACGGCGTCGTGGCCGAGCACCGTGTTCGCGGCGGAGTCGCCGACGAGCACCATGTCGACCCCGGCCTGGTCGACGATGCGGCCGCTGGGGTGGTCGTAGGCCGTCACCATCACGATCGGGGTTCCGGCCAGCTTCATCTCGTGCAGCTGGGGCAGGGAGATCTTCATGACGCCTCCTCAAGCGTGATGTTGTCGATCAGGCGGGTGGTTCCGAACCGGGCGGCGCCGATCACGAGCGCGCCGGGCCGCGGCTGGACGGGCTCGAAGGTGTCCGGGTCGACCACGGCCAGGTAGTCGAGCTCGCCCTCGCAGGCCGACGGGTCGCGGGCGACGAGCGCGCGGTGGAGCGACGGCGCGGCCTGCCGGTCCTCTGCTGACAGGTAGACATTTCGGGACGAGATCGCGAGGCCGTCCTGCTCGCGGACGGTCTCGACCGGCCGGATGGCGACTTCGACGTCGAGGTCGGCGACCATCCGCCGCACGACGGCGAGCTGCTGGGCGTCCTTGCGGCCGAAGTAGGCGACGTCCGGGCGCACGCGCGTGAACAGCTTGAGCACCACGGTGGCGACGCCGTCGAAGTGGCCGGGTCGCTCGGCGCCCTCGAACACGTGCCCGAGCCCGCCGACCGACACGGTGGTCGCGAAGCCGTCGGGATACATCTCCACCGCGGTCGGCGCGTACACCTCGTCGGCGCCCTCCTCGGCCGCGATGGCGCGGTCGCCCGCCTCGTCGCGCGGATAGCGGTCGAGATCCTCGCCGGGCCCGAACTGGGTCGGGTTCACGAACAGGCTCATCACGACCCGGTCGCACTCCGCCCGGGCGGCCCGCAGGAGCGCGCGGTGGCCGTCGTGCAGGGCGCCCATGGTCGGCACGAGCCCCGTCTTCACAGGAGCTCCCGGACGGCCGCGGCGCTCGCGGCCGGCACGATGGGCAGGGTGGCGCGCCCGAGCGCCCGGTAGAGCGGCTCGAGCTCCGGCCCGACCGCGCGCAGGTGGGCGGCGACCGTGGCCACGTCGCCGCGGGCGATCGGTCCCGTCGGGGGCGAGCCGGCGACGTCGATCGTGCGGTGCTGCAGCGGCCGCAGGGCGGCCAGCGCGGCCTCCCGCTCGAGGCCCGTGCGCTCGAGCAGCGAGACGGCCGCGTGCGTGAGCGTGACGACGTAGTTCGAGGCGAAGACGGAGGCGGCGTGATAGGCGGGCTTGGCCTCGTCGGCGAGCGGGAACGGCGTCATGCCGAGCTCCCGGGCCAGGCCGGCGCCGAGCTCCCAGTCGCCGGTCACCGCGGCGTGGGCGCCCTCGAGCTGGCCCGGACCGCGGTCGGGCCAGACCGTCTGCAGCGGGTGCACGCTCGCGCGCGGCCCCGGAGCGGCGGCGAGCGCCGCGACGCTCGTTCCGCCGGAGAAGTGGACGACGCCCGCCTGGGAGTCGAGCCGCGGGGCGAGCGCCCCGCACACCTCCGCGATGGCCGCGTCGGGCGTCGCGAGCAGCAGCAGGCGGCAGCCGCCCAGGTCGGGGTCCTCACCTCGGGCGAAGAGCCGGGCGCCGAGGCGCGCGGCGACGACCGT
Source organism: Gaiellales bacterium (assembly GCA_036273515.1). GTDB lineage: Bacteria > Actinomycetota > Thermoleophilia > Gaiellales > JAICJC01 > JAICJC01. Next base: position 103,074 of record DASUHM010000002.1, on the reverse strand, counting down.
GCCGACGCGGCCAGCGCCGATGACAACTGTGGTTCTGTGCATGGCTCCAGTTCCGATTGCGGATACCAGGCTCGCAGGCTCAGCATAGCGGCCGGTATGCTTCGCACATGCCGATTTACGAGTACCTGTGCGCAGACTGTTCGGGCACGTTCGAGGAGCTGGTGCGGAGCGAGGCGGACGACGTCCGCTGCCCTGAATGCGGCGCCTCGACGGTCACGCGTCTCCTGTCCTCCTTCGCGACTCCGCGGCCCGTGATGGCCGGCGGCGGCGGCGGCGGGGGATGCTGCGGCGGCAGCTGCGGCTGCGGCCACTGACCGTCCGGAGCGGGTGACACAATGCGGACCGTGAGCGAAGCACCCGTCCGCGCGGCCGAGCTCGACCGGCTAACCGCCGAGTGGCAGGGGTGTCAGAAGTGCGCGCTCGCCCGCACCCGGACGCAGGTGGTGGTCGGGTCGGGCCATCCGGACGCCGATCTCATGTTCGTGGGCGAGGCCCCCGGCTACCACGAGGACCGCCAGGGCGCACCGTTCGTCGGCCAGGCCGGCAAGGTGCTCGAGTCGCTGCTCGGCTCGATCGGGCTCTCGCGCCCCGACGTCTACATCGCGAACGTGCTGAAGTGCCGCCCGCCCGGCAACCGCGATCCCCAGCCGGACGAGATCTCCGCGTGCGAGGGCCACCTCTTCGCCCAGGTGGAGCTGATCCGGCCGCGGGTCATCTGCACGCTCGGGAACTTCGCCACCAAGCTCCTGTCCGGCCAGCCGCACGGCATCACCCGCGTCCACGGGCGCGCCCAGCCGCGGCGGATCGCCGGCGTCGACCTCGTGCTGTACCCGATCTTCCACCCGGCGGCCGCGCTCTACACCCCGGCGATGATGGACACCCTGCGGACCGACTTCGCGAACCTGCCCGAGCTTCTGACCGGCGTGTCCGCCGCGCCGCCGCCTCCGCCGCCGGTCGCCCGCGAGGCGCCGGCGCCGGTTGCCGAGCCCGAGCCCGAATACGCGCAGCTGGGCCTCTTCTAGCGCCGAGGACACCGAGCGCCTCGGCGCCGCGCTCGCCGCCGTCCTCGCCCCCGGCGACGTCGTCCACGTGTCGGGCGAGCTCGGCGTGGGGAAGACCGTGTTCGTGCGCGGGGCCTGCCGGGCCCTGGGCATCGCCGGGCCGGTGACGAGCCCGACCTATACGGTCGGCAACCTCTACCGCGCCGGCGGTGTTGCGGTGGCCCACCTCGACCTGTACCGGTCGGCCGGCGTGACCGTCGAGGAGGCGGCCGATCTCGAGCCGTACTTCGACGGCACGATCTGCTTCGTCGAGTGGCCCGACGCCGGCGCCGGGATGCTGCCGCCGCCCCGGGTTGCGGTCGACATGCGGGTCGGAGAGGGCGATGCTAGGCTGATCGAGCTTCGAAGCAACGACGCGGAACTGCTCCACGCGATTGGTGATCCTCTCGTTTGATACCGCGACCGATGTCGCGACGGCCTGCGTGAGCTCGGACGGCGAGGTGCTGGGGGAGTCGGCAAGCGCCGGCCGCTCGGTCGGCGCCCAGCGCCTGCTCGACGACGTGCACGGGCTGCTCGACCGTGCCGGCGTGGCGCCGGGCGACCTCGACCTGATCGTCGCCGGCACCGGCCCGGGCACGTTCACGGGCCTGCGCATCGGCCTTGCGACGGCGCGCGCGCTCGGGTTTGCCCTGGGCGTCCCGGTGCGCGGCGTCTCGACGCTCGCCGCGCTGCGCGTCCCCGCCGAGGTGGACGTGGCCTGCATCGACGCCCGCCGCGGCGAGGTCTTCTGCTCGGCCCCGGGGATCGAGCCCCAGGCGATCGATCCGGAGGCGCTCGCGGCCCTGCTCCCGGCCGGCGCGACGGTCGCCGGCGACGGCGCCGTGCGCTACCGCGAGGCGCTCTCCACCGCCCACATCCCGCCGGACGACTCGCCGCTGCACGTGCCGCACGCGCGCCACCATGCCGCGCTCCACGCGGCCGCCGGCCCGCCGGAGCCCTGCTACCTGCGCGCCCCGGACGCCGACCGCAACCTGGCCATGAGGGCGGCCGGATGATCACCGCCGTCGAGCTGCGCCCGCTGAAGACGTCCGACCTCGACGCGATCGAGGTTGTCGAGCGGGCCTCCTACCCGACGCCGTGGTCGCGCTCGATGTTCGCCGGCGAGCTGTCGAAGCCGAGCGGCATCTGCCTCGGCGCGTTCCAGGGCGAGGACATGCTCGGCTACCTGATCGTCGCCCGTTACGTCGACGCCTGGCACGTCATGAACGTCGCCGTCGACCCGGCCTGGCGCGGCCGCGGCGTCGCCCGGGCGCTGCTCGACAAGCTGTTCGAGCTGACCGACGAGGATGTCGAGCGCGGATACACGCTCGAGGTGCGCGTCTCCAACCACATCGCGATCCACTTGTACGAGTCGCTCGGGTTCGTGGCCACCGGCGTGCGCCGCGGCTACTACACGGACAACCGCGAGGACGCGCTCATCATGTGGCGCGACCCCGAATAGGCGTTCCGTGATCCTCGCGATCGAGACGTCGTGCGACGAGACGGCCGCGGCGGTGGTCACCGCCGACGGGGTCGTGCGCGCGAACGTCGTCTCGTCGCAGGCCCAGCTGCACGCCCGCTACGGCGGGGTGGTCCCGGAGGTGGCCTCGCGCCGCCACCTGGAGCTCGTCGTCCCGGTCGTCGAGCAGGCGCTCGGCGAGGCCGGCGTGACGCTCGATGACATCGAGTCTGTGGCCGTCACCGAGGGCCCGGGGCTGATCGGCGCGCTCCTGGTCGGCCTCTCGGCGGCGAAGGCGATCGCGTTCGCGCGCCGGCTCCCGCTGATCCCCGTCGACCATCTGCACGGCCACCTGGCGGCGCTCTACCTCGAGCCCGACCCGGTCGAGCCGCCGTTCCTCGCCCTGCTCGCCTCCGGCGGCCACACGCTGATCGTCGAGGTGACCGAGTGGCGCGGCTACCGCGTGATCGGCGGCACGCTCGACGACGCGGCGGGCGAGGCGTTCGACAAGGGCGCCCGCCTGCTCGGCCTCGGCTACCCCGGCGGCGCCAAGCTCGAGCGCCTGGCGGCGGGCGGCGATCCGACCGCGCACGCCTTCCCGACCGGGATGTCGGGCAAGCCCGGCCACGACCTCTCGTTCAGCGGCTTGAAGACGGCGCTGCGCTACGCCCTCGCCCGGGAGCCCGACGCCGACCACGCCGATCTGGCTGCGTCCTACCAGGCGGCGATCGTGCGGTCGCTGGTCGAGCGCACCGCGTCGGCGGCGGTCGAGACCGGCGCGACGACGCTCGCCGTCGTCGGCGGCGTGGCCCGAAACGGCGCCCTGCGCGAGGCCTTCGCCGACCGCTGCCGCAAGCTCGGCATCCGGCTGGCGCTGGTGGCGCCGGAGCTCTGCACCGACAACGCGGCGATGATCGCGAGCGCGGCCCGGTACACCGATCCGATCGCGTTTCCGGGCTACCTGCGCCGCGACGCGTACGCCACCGCCTCGTGAGCGTCGAGGTGCGCGTGTACTCGGCGGCCGGGTGCCACCTGTGCGACGTGGCCAAGGAGCTCCTGGAGCGGGAGCGCGAGGCGCGTGGGTTCGACCTCGTCGAGGTGGACATCACCGGCGACGACGAGCTCGAGGCGGCCTACCGGGAGCAGATCCCGGTCGTGTTCGTCGACGGGCGCAAGGCGTTCAAGTACCACGTCGACGTGGCGGAGCTGCGCCGCCGGCTGGACATCGCCGAGCGGCCAGGCTGACGTCCCACAGGGCACCGGCGCGGGTGCGAAATGGCGGTGGCTACACTGGAGACATCGTGTTGCACGCCCCCGCCTCGAAGGAGAGACCTGTGGAGTCCGAACGCCTGACGGTCGGTGTCGCCGCGCGGCTTTCGCGTTACCTGCAGGTTCTCACCCAGGCGAAGAAGATGGGGCGCGACTCGATCTCGTCGCAGGAGATCGGCGAGTACACGAACGTGAACGCCACCCAGATCCGGCGTGACCTGTCCGGGTTCGGCAAGTTCGGCAAGCGCGGCGTGGGCTACAACATCGACTACCTGGTCACCGAGATCCGCAAGATCCTGCGGACGTCGGGGCAGCACAACATCGTGCTCATCGGGGCCGGCCGGCTGGGCTCCGCGATCGCGTCGTCGCCGACGTTCGCCGATCACGGCTTCAACGTCGCCGGGGTCTTCGACTCTGACCCGGCCAAGATCGGGACGAGCATCGGCGAGCGCGCCGTGCAGGACGTGTCCGACCTGCCCGCCGCCGTCCGCGACCGCAACATCATCGTCGGCGTCCTGGCCGTGCCCGAGGAGGCCGCCCAGGAGGCCGCCGACCTGCTGGTCGGCGCGGGCGTGAAGATCATCTTCAACTACTCCGACGCGCTGATCGACACGCCGCCCGACGTGACCGTGCACCGCTCGAGCCCGGTCGTCGAGATCCTGCACGCGCTCTACTTCCACCTGACCTAACCGCTGGATAACGGGGTCAGACCCCTTTTATTCACCGGTGGGCGGATAGCCTTGCGCCCGTGCGGCTGATCCTGTGGCACGGCTACCTGCTCGAGGGCACCGGCTCGAACATCTACACGCAAGCCATCGCCCGTGCCTGGGGCCGGCTCGGGCATGACGTCGTGGTCGTCTGCCAGCAGCGGCGGGCCGAGCGGTTCGACCTCGGGCCGCGGGTGCGGGTGGTGCGGCCGGACGCCGGGCCGCTCCTGCCCACCTTCGTGGTCGACCGCTACGAGGGCATCGAGGCCCGCCACGTCGCCGATCTGACGGCGGCCGAGCTCGACCGCTACACCGCCGCGAACGTCGCCGCGGTCCGGGCGGAGCTCGACGCGGCCCCGACCGACCTCGTGCTCGCAAACCACGCCATCATGGGCGGGCCGGTGGCCTCGGCGGCATGCGGCGACGGGACGCCCTTCGCCGTCAAGGTGCACGGCTCGGAGCTCGAGTACGCGATCCGGGGCCGGCCGCCGCTGGCCGCCCTCGCGCGCGAGAGCCTGGCCGGCGCTGCCGCCGTGTACGCCGGGTCGGAGCACATCGTCGCGGTGACGAAGGAGCTCCTGGGGGAGGGGGCGTACCGGAACGCGATGCGGATCGTCCCGCCGGGCGTCGACACCGACGAGTTCGCGCCCGGTCGCGGGTCGCTCGCCGCGCTGCGGCGCCTGCTCGAGGCGGAGGCAGGGCGAGCGGGCGGGGAGCCGGCCGAGCGCTCGGCCGACGCGGGCGCCTCCGCGGCGCTCGCGGGCCTCGGCCGCTTCGTCCTCTACTTCGGCAAGCTCATGCGCCAGAAGGGCGTGCACCTGCTGCTCGAGGCCTGGCGCGACGTGGGCCCGTGGCACCCGGACGTCGGTCTCGTGGTGGTCGGCTTCGGCGACGCCCGCGCCGAGCTCGAGGCGGCCGCGCCGCCCGGCACGATCTTCACCGGCGCGATGGACCATGAGCAGCTGCAGCTGCTGGTGCCGCTGGCAGAGGCGGTCGTCGTGCCGTCGGTGCTGCCCGAGGCGTTCGGCATGGTCGCGGCCGAGGCGGCGTCGTGCGAGGTCGTCCCGGTCGTGTCCGACCACTCGGGGCTGGCCGAGGTCGCGGCCGGGCTCGGCGAGGCCGGGATCACGTTCGACGGGACGAGCGCCGACCTGGCCCGCAGGCTCGCCGGGCTGCTCGCCCTGCCGCCGGAGGAACGGGCCCGGCTGGGCGCGGTCGCCCGCGCCGCCGTCGTCGCCCGCTGGAGCTGGCAGGGGATCGCCCAGCGCCTGCTCGACGACGCGCTGGTGGATGGTTGATCCCGCGCCCCGTGAAGTTCTGGGCGGTTGCGAACCGAGCAGCGCAAGGACGCAGGGAGCGTTCATATTGGGCCCGAAATATGGGCGCGACCGAGGCGCAGCCCACCCGCGGACCGAACCCCTTCCAACATCCTGACGTCCAGGCGCGCGGGGGCGTGGGATCAACCATCCTGACGCTCAAGAGACCAGGCCAGACCGCCGATAGCGCCGATGTGAACGCTTCCGCCCCCCGCGGACTGCGGAGACTCGCCGTCCCCCTCCGGCGACGCCGGGGCGGCACTGCCGCGGACCCATTCCGGACCCTCTGGGACGCGTCCTTCGAGCCGCTCCTGGCCCACGTCGACGGCCAGATCGTCGACGTCAACCCGGCTTTCTCGCACACCTTCGGCTACACCGCCGACGAGGCGCTCGAGCTGACCGTGCTCGACCTGGCTGCGCCCGCCGAGCGGGCGGCGCTGGCCGAGCGGATCCGCATCGGCGAGCCGGCGCCGTTCGAGCTCATCGGGGCGACCAAGGCCGGCGCGCCCTGCTATCTGGAGGTGTCCGCGCGGCAGACGCTCGACCGCGAGGACGGCTGGGGCATGCTGGCGCTGCGCGACGTCACCGACCGCCGCCAGGCCGAGGAGCAGGCGGGCGTGCTCGCGTTCCAGTACGCGGCCGACCTGACCGTCGTCGCCGAGGTGGCCCGGCGGCTGCCGCGGACGGCCGACGCCGCCTCTGCGCGCACCGCGATCTGCGAGGCCGCCCTGGAGGTGTGCGACGGCGCAATGGCCGTGCTGATGGAGCCCGACGGCGCCGGAAACCTCGTCTCGACGGCCATCGCGGGCGCACACTCGGAGCCGTTGATGGTGCCGATGGACCACACGAGCTCGGCCACGGCCCAGGTGTTCGCCTCGCGGGAGCCGTTCTTCGCCGACCTCTCCACCCACGGCGGCGTCTCGCCCCAGCTGGTCGAGGCCTCCGGCCTCGTCACGGCGCTGTGGCAGCCGGTGCTGCGAGACGGCGACCCCGTCGGCGTCCTCCTCGTCGCCTGGGACCGGCACGTGACGCTGATCTCCGACCGGGCCGCGGCCGTCGTCGGCCTGTTCGCCGCCGAGGCCGCCGTCGCCATCGAGCGCGTCGACATCCTCGCCCGCCTGGACGAGCTGAACAACGCGCTGGCCCAGCAGGTCGAGGCGCTGCGCCTCTCCGACCAGTTCAAGTCGGACTTCGTCTCGAGCGTCTCGCATGAGCTGCGCACGCCGCTGGCCTCGATCCTGGGCTACACGGACATCCTGGTGAACGGCGAGGTGGGGGAGATGACCGCCGACCAGGCCGAGTTCCTGGACATCATCGACCAGAACGCGCGCCGCCTGCTCACGCTCATCAACGACCTGCTGACGCTGTCCGGCCTGGAGAGCGGGCGCATGGTGATCCGGCCCGAGCCGGTCGACCTGCGCGACCTCGCCCGGGCGAACGTCCACGTCCACGCGCCCGCCGTCGTCGCCCACCGCCTGCGGCTCGACCTCCAGCTGCCCGACGACCCCGTGACGGTCGAGGTCGACTCCGACCGCATCGCCCAGGTGCTCTCGAACCTGGTCTCCAACGCCATCAAGTTCACGCCTGACGAGGGCGACCTGGGCATCGCCCTCGCCGTCGAGGGCGGCCAGGCCGTGCTGCGCGTCTCGGACTCCGGCATCGGGATCTCCGAGGACGACCGCGAGCGCCTCTTCGAGCGCTTCTTCCGCGCCGGAAACGCCGTCGAGCAGGCGATCCCGGGCACGGGCCTCGGCCTCGCCATCTGCAAGGGCATCGTCGACGCCCACGCCGGCCACCTCTCGCTCGAGTCGGCGCTCGGCGAGGGCACGACCGTGACCGTTCGCCTGCCGCTCGCCGCCTGAGTAAGGCCCGTCGCGGCGCGCCTCAGCGGGTATCGTGCCACCGCCGATGGGTGAGACCCCCAAGATCACCGACCCGCTCGAGGCGCTCGCGGCGGCCCGGACGTCCTTCGAGAACGGCGACGACTTCACCGTCGGCGTCGAGGAGGAGTTCGCCATCCTCGACGCCGAGCGGCTGAACATGACCGCCGGCTTCGAGCGCTTCGACGCGGCGACGAAGACCGGGCCGCTGGCCGGGATGGTGGCCGGCGAGCTGATCCGCTCCGAGGTCGAGGTGCGCACCGGCCGGTGCGAGTCGTTCCCCGAGGCGGCCGAGACCATGGCCCGGCGCCGGCTCGATCTGCTGGACGTGGCCGACGGGCTCGGGTACCGGCTGTCGGCGGCGGGGACGCACCCGTTCGCGCTGTGGCAGGACCAGGAGGTGATCGACACGCCCCACTACCACCTGGTCGAGTCGACGCTCCGCTACGTGGCCTGGCGCAACAACACGTTCGGCATCCACGTGCACACCGGCATCCGCGGCGCCGACCGCGCGATCGCCGTCAACAACGCCCTGCGCTCCGTCCTGCCGGAGCTCCTGGCGGCCTCGTGCAGCTCCCCGTGGCTGGAGGGGCGCCACACGCACCTGCAGTCGACGCGCACCCAGATCTTCACCCGCTTCTTCCCCCGCTGCGGCGTCCCGGACGCCTTCGACGGCTGGGCCGAGTACGACCGCTTCGTGCGGTTCCTGATCGCGACCCGCTCGATCCGCGAGCACACCGAGATCTGGTGGAGCGTGCGGCCGCATCAGGCCTTCCCGACGGTCGAGGTACGGATCTGCGACGCGCAGCCGGAGTTCTCGCGGGCCGTCGCGCTGGCCGGGCTGATGACGGCGCTCTCGGCCTACTACGCGCGCGGGTTCGACGAGGGCCGGCCGCTGCCCGCCCATCCCCACCGGTTGATCGAGGAGAACATGTGGCGGGCGATCCGGTGGGGTATGACCGGCGAGCTGATCGACCTCGACGCCGGCGTCGCCGTCCCCGCCCGCGCGCGCCTCGAGGCGCTCGTCGACGAGGTCTCCGACGTTGCGTCCGAGCTCGGCATCGCGTCGTACCTGGTGCCGCTTTCCGAGCCGTCGGCCGGTGAGGTCTACGGCGCCGAGCTCGAGGCGGGAGCGACCGTGGAGGAGGTGTGGCCGCGGGCGGTCGAGCGCACCCGCGGCTCTGTCGTGGAATGGCTGTCCGTCAGGGAGGAGGGGACGGGATGAGCGACGACGAGCAGCGCGTCCAGGAGGCGGCTGCCGAGTTCATGCGCACCGTGCCGGTGCAGGACGTGATCGTCTCGATGGTGCAGACGGTGTTCGACGTCGGCTACCGCCGCACCGGCCTGATCGAGGGCGGCGACCAGCGGGATCTCGCCCAGACGGCCCTCGCCATCGAGACCGTGCGGGCGCTCATGCCGGTGCTCGAGCGCGTGCTCGACGCGGCGTCGATGACGACTCTGCGCTCGGCCCTCTCCGAGCTGCAGCTGGCGTATGCCCAGGCGGCGGAGGCGCCCGCGGCGGCCGAGCCGTCCGCGCCGGGGGAGCCGCAGGCCGCCGAGCCGGACGCGCCGAAGCCGCCGCCGCAGGAGCAGGAGAGCCGTATCACACCCGAGCGGCCACGGATCTGGACACCCGGAGGTGACGTATGAGCGCGACGGCCGAGATCGGCGTGTTCGGGGGATCGGGGTTCTACTCGTTCCTCGAGCGCGCGGAGGACGTGACGGTGGACACGCCCTACGGGCCGACGTCCGACCGCTTCACGATCGGCGACATCGGCGGCAAGCGGGTGGCGTTCCTGCCCCGCCACGGCCGCAACCACCAGCTCCCGCCGCACGCGATCCCCTACCGGGCGAACCTGTGGGCGATGCGCGAGCTGGGCGTCCGCCGCCTGATCGGGCCGTGCGCGTCCGGCAGCCTCCAGAAGGATCTGCCTCCCGGCACGTTCGTGGTCTGCGACCAGTTCGTCGACCGCACGAGCGCCCGCAGGGACACGTTCTACGACGGCCCCGTGACGACGCACGTCTCGGCCGCCGACCCGTACTGCCCCGACCTGCGCTCCATTCTGCTCGAGACCGGCCGGGCGCAGGGGCTCGACATCCGCGACGGCGGCACCGTGGTCGTCATCCAGGGGCCGCGCTTCTCGACCCGCGCGGAGAGCAAGTGGTTCTCGGCGATGGGCTGGGGCGTCATCAACATGACCGCCTACCCCGAGGGCTGGCTCGCCCGCGAGCTCGGCCTCTGCTACGCCAACGTCTCGCTCATCACCGACTACGACGTCGGCCTCGAGGACGACCCGAACATCGAGCCCGTCAGCCACGAGGCGGTCGTGAAGGTGTTCACCGAGAACAACGACAAGCTGCGGAAGCTCCTGTTCGAGGCCATCCCCAAGATCGGGGAGCAGCCGTCGGACGTCTGCGCCAACGCCCTCAAGGGCGCGCGCTTTTGACGTGGGGGAGCCCATGGTTCCCCCACGGGCGAGAGCGCGGTCTCGCCTCCGCCGCCCAGCGCGCTCCTTCGGCGCAGGAGAACTCGTCACACCCTCACGGCTCCGCCGGACCGAGAGAGGCTAGCCGGATGCCGATGGTCCTGTGCTCCGAGGCCCGGATCCACTACGTCCAGCACGGCGAGGGGCCCGACATCGTCTGGGTGTCCGGCGGCGGCGGCCTGGCGGCCGACTGGCACCCGTACCAGATCCCGTTCTTCGAGCGGGAGTTCCGCAACACCACGTTCGACAACCGCGGCGTCGGCGCCACCGAGTGCGACGTGCCGATCCCGTGGCCGCTCGAGTCGTTCGCGCGCGACGCGGCCGAGCTGATCGAGGCCGTCTGCACGCCGCCGGTCGCGATCGTCGGCCTCTCGCTCGGCGGGGCGATCGTGCAGCAGGTGGCCATCGACCGCCCCGACCTGCTGCGCTGCTGCATCACCATGGGCACCGGCGCGCGCAGCGTCGGGTGGGGCTGGGACTACCAGAAGGCCGAGATCGACTGGCGCAAGGCCGGCAACCACCTCGAGGGCCCGATGGCCGTGGCCCATCACGCGATGATGATGTATCCGGCGAAGGTGCTCGGCGACCGCGAGCTGTGGCCGAAGCTGCGGGCCGACCTGGAATCGTGGCTGTCGACGGACGACGCCGAGAGCTCGCTGATCCCGCAGTGGGAGGCGAGCCTGCTGTACGACCAGCGCGAGGCGCTACCCGGCTGCCCGGTGCCGATGCACGTGCTCGCCTTCGCGGAGGACGTCCAGGCGCCCCCGCAGGACGGGATCGAGCTGGCCGAGCTTGCGGGCGACGGCCATTACCACGAGTTCGCGGGCATGGGCCACTGCTCGATCTACGGGCACGCGCACGAAGTCCTCAACCCGTTCATCCGCGATCTGGTGCTCGAATACGGCTCTGGATGAGTAAAACCAGTCGCTAACGGGTTTTGAGAACCGAGGCCGCTGTTACAATCCCGCGGCTCATTTTTCCGCCTTCCGTCCCTCGGGTTTCAAACAAGGAGTCCACCACGTGAGTTCGCTCGCTAGCCATGCCGTGCTGATCTCTCTCGTATGCGGCGCGCTCGCTGTCGTGTACGGCCTCGCACTCACCCGCTGGGTGCTCAGCCAGCCGGCCGGCACCGACCGGATGCGTGAGATCTCGGCCGCGGTGCAGGAGGGCGCCGCCGCCTACCTCAAGCGCCAGTACACGACGATCGCCGGCGTCGCCGTCGTCGTCTTCATCCTGATCGGCGTCGCCGGGACGTGGACATCCGACCTGGGCTGGAAGGTCGCGATCGGCTTCCTGATCGGCGCAGTGCTCTCGGGGCTCACGGGCTTCATCGGCATGAACGTGGCGGTGCGCTCGAACGTGCGCACGGCGGAGGCAGCCAAGTCCGGGCTGGCTCCGGCGCTCTCCGTCGCCTTCAAGGGCGGCACGGTCACCGGCATCCTCGTCGTCGGCCTCGGCCTGCTCGGCGTCGGCGCCTACTTCGGCATCCTGGACAAGATCGGGTCGGGGACGCAGGCACAGCGCGACCTCGAGACGACCAAGGCGCTCGTCGGACTGGCCTTCGGCGGCTCGCTGATCTCGGTGTTCGCCCGGCTCGGCGGCGGCATCTTCACGAAGGCCGCCGACGTCGGCGCCGACCTGGTCGGCAAGATCGAGGCGGGCATCCCCGAGGACGATCCCCGCAACCCGGCGGTGATCGCCGACAACGTGGGCGACAACGTCGGCGACGACGCCGGCATGGCGGCCGACCTGTTCGAGACCTACGCCGTGACGGTGGTCGCATCGATGTTTCTGGGCGCGCTCTTCGGCAACCACGACGCGGTCATGCTGCCGCTGCTGCTGGCGGCGTTCTCGATCCCGGCGTCGATCGTCGGCACCCTCCTCGTCCGCCTGTACGGGAACATGGGTGTGATCTCCGCCCTCTACGTCGGGGTGATCGTCTCGGCGGTGCTCTCGGCGCTGATCTACATCCCCGTCGTCGACAACAGCGCCAAGAGCTTCGGTGCCTTCACCGACGGCGCCGGCTGGGGCAAGATCTACGTGTGCGGCCTGATCGGGCTGCTCATCACCGCCCTGATCGTGGCGATCACCGAGTTCTACACCGGCACCCGCTTCGGGCCGGTCAAGCGGATCGCGCAGCAGTCCGAGACGGGCCACGCGACCAACATCATCTCCGGCCTGGCGGTCGGGATGCAGGCGACGGCGCTCCCGGTGATCGTGATCGCGATCGGCACGGTGGCGTCGTTCAAGCTGGCCGGGATCTACGGCATCGCCATCGCGGTCACCTCGATGCTCTCGATGGCCGGCATGGTCGTCGCGCTCGACGCCTTCGGGCCGATCACCGACAACGCCGGCGGCATCGCCGAGATGGCCGACCTGCCGCACGAGGTGCGCGACAACGTGACGGATCCGCTCGATGCCGTCGGCAATACCACCAAGGCGGTCACGAAGGGCTACGCGATCGGCTCCGCCGGACTGGCGGCGCTGGTGTTGTTCCAGTCCTACAGCGACGAGCTGGGGAAGAAGGTCGGCCACAGCATCACCTTCACGATCAACGACCCGTGGGTGCTGGCGGGCCTCCTGATCGGCGGCCTGATGCCGTTCCTGTTCGCGTCGCTTGCGATGGACGCGGTCGGCCGCACGGGCGGTCTCGTGGTGCAGGAGGTGCGGCGTCAGTTCCGTGAGATGCCCGGGATCATGGAGGGCACCGCCCGTCCCGACTACGCCCGCTGCGTCGACCTCGTGACCCGGTCGGCGATCCGCGAGATGCAGCTGCCGGCGCTGATCCCGGTGGCGGTGCCGATCATCGTCGGGCTGATCTCCTATCAGGCCCTCGGCGGCCTGCTGGTGGGGACGATCGTGACCGGCCTGTTCCTGGCCATCTCGATGACCTCCGGCGGCGGCGCCTGGGACAACGCGAAAAAGCTGATCGAGGACGGCGCCCACGGCGGCAAGGGCTCGGAGGCCCATGCGGCCTCGATCACCGGCGACACCGTCGGCGACCCCTACAAGGACACCGCCGGCCCGGCCATCAACCCGATGATCAAGATCACGAACATCGTGGCGATCCTGATCATCCCGCTGCTGGCACGATGAGCACCCGGCGCCTGGCCCCGCCCTTGCCGGACGGGGCCAGGCGCCATCATCACCCCGGTCCCCCGCTGACCGACCCGCCATAATCACCGCATGCCGCTGAAGCGCCGCCAGGCCGGTGGGCTCCACCGAGTGCTCGGGACGGCCGCGCTGTTCTCGACGGCGTACGGCAACGTCGGCTCGTCGATCTACTACGCGCTCGGCCTGGTCACGGTCTACGCGCTCGGCCTGACACCGGTTGCGTTCGCCGTCTCCGGCGCCATCTTTTTCTTCACGGCGGTCACCTACGCCGAAGCGACGGCCCGCTTCCCCGAAGCCGGCGGCTCGTCGTCGTTCACCCGCCACGCGTTCAACGAGGCGGTCTCGTTCTTCGCCGGCTGGGCACAGATGCTGAACTACACGGTGACGATCGCGATCTCGGCGATCTTCGTCCCGCACTACCTGAACAAGTTCAACCTCGGCGTGAACCTGATCGGGCACCCGTGGGACATCGTCGGCGGCGGGATCGTCGTCGCCCTGCTCGTCGCGATCAACATCGTCGGCGTCAAGGAGGCGGCCGGGCTGAACATCTTCCTCGCCCTGACCGACCTGGCCACGCAGGCGCTGCTCGTGATGATCGGCCTCGTCACGGTGCTGAGCCCCTCGACGCTCGTGAACAACGTGCACCTGGGCACGGTGCCGACGTGGTCGAACTTCATCGTCGCGATCCCGGTCGCGATGGTCGCCTACACCGGCATCGAGACGGTCTCGAACATGGCCGAGGAGGCCATCGACCCGCCCCGGCACGTGCCCAGCGCGATCATGTACGTCGTCCTCGCGGTGTTCGCGATCTACGCGTTCCTGCCGTCGGTCGCGCTCTCCGCCCTGCCGGTGCAGCCGGCGACGGCGGTGCAGGTGAAGAACTCGAAGGACCCGGTGCTGGCGTGCCCCAAGGAGGTGAAGCTCGGCGAGCCGACGTCCGACCTGGCCTGCCAGTACGCGGGCGACCCGGTCGCCGGCCTCGTCGAGCACCTGACCATCCCGAACACGATCAAGGAGGGGATGGGCTACTACGTGGCCATCCTGGCCGCGACGATCCTGATCATCGCCACGAATGCCGGCATCATCGGCGTCTCGAGATTGACCTACTCGATGGGTCAGCACCGGCAGCTGCCGGAGGCGCTGCGCCACGTCCACCCGAAGTTCAACACGCCCTACGTGGCCATCGTGCTCTACAGCGTGATCGCGATCTTCCTGATGATCCCGCCCGGGGCGATCGCGTTCCTGGGAAACCTGTACGCGTTCGGCGCGATGCTCTCCTTCACGCTCGCGCACGCGTCGGTGATCCAGATGCGGCGGACGATGCCGGAGGCCGACATGCCCTGGCGGGGGCCGCTCTCGTACAGGACGCGCTCGTACGACTGGCCCGTGTTCGCGATCCTCGGCCTGATCGGCACGGGCGCATCGTGGCTCGTCACCGTCGGGCTGCACCTCACCGACGGCGTCGCCCCGGTCGGTCTCATCTGGCTCGCGATCGGGATGGTCGTCTACGTCCTCTACCGCCGCTCGCAGCACCTGCCGCTGACCGAGACGGTGATCGCCGAGCGGCTCTCGACCGGGCCCGCCGTCGAGGTCGAGTACCGCTCGATCATCCTGCCGCTGACGGCGCACCGGGTGACGGACGAGATGACCGCGACCGCCCTGCGGCTGGCCGCCGAATCGGGCACGAAGCTGGTCGCCCTCTACCCGATCCCCGTGCCCATGAACCTGCCGCTCTCGGCGCCGATGGACGAGGCGGTCGAGAGGGCCGAGCAGGAGCTGAGCGAGGCGGCGGCGCTGGGTCGCCAGTACGGCGTGGCCGTGATCCCGCGCATCGTCCGCACCCGCAACGTCGGCCAGGCGATCGTCGACGAGGCCAGCCGGCGGCGGGCCGAGATCATCGTGCTCGGCGCCGAGCAGCGCAAGCGCGGCGGCGAGCGGATGTTCGGGAAGGTGATCGACTACGTGTTGCGCAATGCCGACTGCCGGGTGATGGTCGGCACGCAGCCGAGCGGGTGAGCCGATGCTGCTCCTGAACCGGGTCCTCGCGGTCGCGTTCCTCATGATCGGGGTCGCCCTGATCATCGAGACGGCGGCGCTCGGCGGGCGCGGCTTCCGGGTGGGCTATCTGGCCGGCGTCGTCTTCATCGCCCTCGGCCTGCTGCGGCGGCGGGCGGCGCGGCTGCCGAGACGGTGATGACGAGAGCTGTCGATTTCGGGGGCCGCCGTTCGTCCATGAGGACGGAGCGGTCGAGATGCGGCCGCCGATGCGAAGGGAGACGACCATGAAGTACATGCTTGCGATCTACACGGACGAGACCGACCTCGCCCAGATGACCGACGAGGCCCGCGGGGCGATGTACGCCGAGTACGCCACGTTCGCCGAGGACATGGGCCGGCGCGGGATGATGGTCGACGGCGCCGAGCTGCGGCCGACTACGGCCGCCACGACCGTCCGCGTGCGCGACGGCCAGCCCCTGGTCACCGACGGCCCGTTCGCCGAGACGAAGGAACAGCTGGGCGGCTACTTCGTGCTCGACTGCGAGTCGATCGACGACGCCATCGAAGCGGCGGGCCGGATCCCCTCGGCCCGCAACGGCTCGATCGAGGTGCGGCCATTGGTGGAGCGGTAGGAGCCGACGCGGCCGCCGCCGCGTTCCGCGAGCACTGGGGACGCGCGGTGGCGGCGCTCATGCGCCGTTTCGGCGACGCCGACCTGGCCGAGGAGTCGGTGCAGGAGGCGTTCGGCCGGGCGGCGGCCCGGTGGCCGGCCGACGGCACGCCGGACTCGCCGCTCGGCTGGATCGTCGCCACGGCCGGGAACGTCGCCGTCGACCGCCTCCGTCGCGAGCGGGCGTTGCGCGAGCGGCTCCCGGCCCTCGCGGCCGCGCCCGCCCGGCCCGACCCCGACCCGTTCGAGGAGCACGACGTGGTGCCCGACGACCGACTGGAGCTGATCTTCACCTGCTGCCACCCGGCGCTCGCGGCCGAGGCCAGCGTCGCGCTCACCCTGCGTCTGGTGGCCGGCCTGACGACCGCCGAGATCGCCCGCGCCTTCCTCGTGCCGGAGCCGTCGATGGCCCAGCGGCTGGTGCGGGCCAAGGCCAAGATCCGCATGGCCGGGATCCCGTTCCGGCGCCCGCCCGGCCACCTGCTGGCCGAGCGGCTCGATCATGCCGCGGCCGTGGTCTACCTCGTCTTCAACGAGGGCTACTCGGCGTCGTCCGGGGCGGACGTCGTCCGCCGCGACCTGTGCGACGAGTCGATCAGGCTCGCCCGCCTGCTCGTCTCGCTGCTCCCGTCCGAGCCGGAGCCGCGCGGCCTGCTCGCCCTGATGCTGCTGCACCACGCCCGCGCCGCCGCCCGGACGACCGCGGCCGGCGAGATCGTCCTGCTCGAAGACCAGGACCGGGGCCGCTGGGACGCGGGGATGATCCGGTCGGGCTCGGCCGAGCTGCGCCTGGCCGAGCGGGCCGGGGTGACGGGGCCGTACCAGCTCCAGGCGGCGATCGCCGAGCAGCACGCGTGCGCGGGCACGTTCGCCGAGACCGACTGGAGCCGGGTCGCCGCCCTCTATGCGCAGCTCGCGCGCGTCGCGCCGTCGCCCGTCGTCGACCTCAACCACGCGGCCGCCGTCTCGCTGGCCGACGGGCCGGCCCACGGCCTCGTGCTGGTCGACGCGCTGGCCGCCTCTGGCGCGCTCGACCGCTACCACCTGCTGCATGCGGCGCGGGCGGACATGCTGCGCCGGCTGGGCCGCCCGGCCGACGCCCTGGCCGCCTACACGCGGGCGCTCGAGCTCGCCCACGGCGACGCCGACCGCGCGTTCCTCGAGCGCCGCCGCGCCGAGATGCAAGCCCTGATCGGCTGACGCCCCGCCAAACGGGGTAAGGCTCTTGTCGGCGGGTCCGCCGGGGTCAGTATCCTCTGCGGGCAATGGCGCGCAAGATCCCGTCTCTGGGCCGGTTCCTGGGCGCCCCGTCGCTCTACGCGATGGCGTACGGCGAGATCTCCTCGTCGCTCTACTACGCCCTCGGCCTGACCGCGATCTACGCGCTGTCGCTGACGCCGGTCGTGTTCCTCGTGGCGGGGATCCTGTTCGCGTTCGCCGCGGCCGCCTACGCCGAGGGCGGCGCGACGCTCTCCGAGCCGGGCGGCTCCTCCGCCCTGGCGCGGCGGGCGTGGGGCGACCTCGTCGGCTTCATCGCCGGCTGGGCGACCGTCCTCGACTTCGTGATCACGGTCTCGCTGTCGGCGCTGTTCCTGCCGCACTACGTGTCGGGAGCGCTGGGTCAGGACCCGGGGGCGATCTCGGTGCACGAGGCGGCCGCCTACGCGGTCGGGACCCTGGTGATCATCACCACCGTGCGGCTCGCCCGCCGCACCGAGATCTACACGACCGGGGTCGCCGTCGCCGCGCTCGACCTGATCGTGCAGGTCAGCCTGGCGGTGCTGGGCCTGGCGCTGCTGTTCTCGTGGAGCGCGCTCACCCGCAACATCGACGTCGGGTCGGTGCCGACCTGGAACTCGCTGGCCTTTTCGTTCCCGATCGCGATGATCGGCTACACCGGCCTCGAGAAGGTGAGCAGCGTGGCCGCGCTCGCGAAGGATCCCGAGCGCTCGGTGCCCGACAGCGTCCGCTCGTCGGTCTTCACCGTCGTCATCGTGTACGCCGCCGTGGCCACCGCGGCGTCGTCGGCGTTCCCGACGACGCCGGATCCGACGGTGGTGCCCGCCCACGGCACGACCGAGCTCGGGACCACGTGGCAGAACGCGCCGATGCTCGGGCTCGCCGAGCGCATCGGCAGCCACGGCCCGGACTGGTTCGCCGTCGCCCTGCGCATCGGCGTCGGCGCCACCGCCTGCGCGATCCTGGTGCTCGCGATCTCGACGAGCTTCTCGGGCTGCGGCCGCCTGGCCGCGGCGATGGGCCGGCATGACCAGCTCCCGCCGGTGTTCGGCCGCGCGAGCCGGCGCGTGCTCCACCCGCCCGCCGCGATCCTCGGCGTCGGCCTGCTCTCGATCGGGTTCATCGTCGTCGGCGCGCTCTACCACGGGCAGGAAGTGATCACGCTGGCGTCGCTCTACAGCTTCGGGATCCTGATCGCGTTCATGCTGACGCAGGCCGCCGTCGTCTGGCTGCGGATCACGGAGCCCGACCTGCCGCGCCCGTTCATGATGAAGGGGAACGTCTGGATCCGCGGCCGGCTGATCCCGATCACGTCGGTCGTCGGGACGCTGCTGGCGTTCGTGGCGTGGGTGATCGCGCTCGGCACGCACCCCGGCGCGCGGGTGGTCGGGCCGCTGTGGATGGTGGCGGGCCTCGCCGTCTACGTCGTCGTGCGCGTCCGCGCGGGCCTGCCGATCATCGAGCGCGTCGACGAGGTCTTGCCGCCGCCGGAGGACGTGACCGACGTCGCCTACTCGACCATCGTCGTCCCGCTCGAGCGGCTCGACGCCGTGGCGGAGGAGACGATGGCCGCGTCGTGCCGGATCGCGGTCGACTCGGGCGCGGTGGTGGTCGGGGTGAGCGCCATCTACGTGCCGGTGCGGGAGCCGATCGACATCCCGATGCCCGAGCGCGAGCAGGAGGTGGAGGAGGTGCAGGAGCTGGCCCGGTCGCTGGCCTCGGAGTATGGCGTCGAGTACCGGTCGGTCGTCTCGCGCACGCGCAGCCCGGGGCGGCTCATCGTCGACGCCGCGATCGAGTACGGCGCCCAGCTGATCATGGTCGGCTCGCCATACAAGCGCCGGCTGGCCACCAGCCTGCACGAGGAGTTCTTCGGCCAGACGGTGGACTTCATCCTCCGCAAGGCCCCGTGCCGCGTGATCGTGACGCATTTTCCGGCGGAAGTTGCAGGCGAGTCGGCGAGTGTGTAAAGTCTTGTCAACTTGAAGCGCGCACACTTCCTCGATCCCGATCTGCGCCGCCTGATGACCTCCGCCGTCCTGGTGGTCGCGGGCACGGAGGCCACGGCGATCGTGCTGGCGCTGAGCGTTCTTCGGATGACCGGGAGCACCTACTGGGTGTCCGCCGTGCTGGCGGCATCCCTGGGCCTGGCGATGCTCCTCGGCCCCTTCGGCGGCGTCGTCGCCGACCGCTACGACCGCCGCCGTGTGCTGGTGGGCGTCGCGGTGGCCGAGACGGTCATCTTCGCGACGGCGGCCCTCGCCGCCACCCGGCCGTGGGAGCTGCTGGCGGCCGCCGCACTCGCCGCCATCGCAGCGGTCCCGTACGGGCCCGCCCAGGCGGCGGCGGTGCAGGCCCTGATCTCCGACGAACGCTTGCCGGGGGCGAACGCGGCGTTGTTCGGTTCGAATCAGGTGGCGGTGCTGGTAGCTCCCGCGGCAGCGGGTCTCGCGTTCGCGCTCGTCGGCGGGCGCGCGGCGATGGCCGCGATCGCCCTCGCCTACATGGGCGCGGCGCTCGCAGTCGCCCGCGTGCATGGCGACACCCGGCCGGATCCGGAGCCGCGGCGCGGCTTCGTCCGCGAGGCGTCGGCCGGGTTCGGCGAGCTCATCCGGGCGCGGATGGTCTTCACGACGACGGTCGCCGTGGCGATCATGATCGCCGTCGACGGCGCGGTCGTCGTGGCGATGATCCCGCTGGCGGGCTCGTTCCACGCCGGCGGCAGCGGCTTCGGCATCGAGATGAGCGCCTGCGGCCTCGGCATGCTGGCCGGCTCGTGGCTCGGCGGCCGGCTGACCGCCCGCCGCGATCCGCTCCACGTCTTCGCCGCCGGCTCGGCGGCCTTCGGCCTCGGCATCGGCATGGTGGCGATCGCCCCGGCCTTCGCCGTCGTGCTCCTCGGCCTCGCCCTCTCCGGCGCGGGCAACGGCCTCTTCGGCACGGCCGAGATGCTGATCTACCAGCGCCACCTGCCCAACCGGCTGATGGGCCGCGTCCGGGCGGCGGCCGTCTCGATCCTGAACGGCACCTACGCGCTCTCGATGGTGTGCGCCGGCACGCTGATCCACGCGGTCGGCGTGAGCGGCGTGTTCGCCCTGGGGGGCCTCGCCGGCGCCCTCGCGACGGCCGTCGTCGTCGCGGTGGCCGTCAGGCCGAGCGTGCGAGCACCGGAAGCACTACCGGCGCAGACCGGCTGAAGCCGAGCCCCGCGACCGCGCGCGCGGCCGACCGCACCGAGCCCTCGCGGGCCGTGTGGGTGAGGATGACGATGTGGACGCCCCGTCCGGAGTGCTGCACGACCTGGGCCACCGACACGCCCTCCTTGGCGAGCGCCTGGGCAACCTGGGCGAGCACGCCGGGCTCGTCGTCCACCTCGAAGCGCAGGTAGAAGGGGCTGCGCAGCTCGTCGAGCGGCAGCCGGTGCAGGCCGCGGTAGTAGCCGTCGTGCTGCAGGAAGCCGGTGCCCGACGTCCCGATCACGGCCAGCAGGTCGCCGATCACGGCCGTGGCGGTCTCCTCGCCACCGGCGCCGGGGCCCTCGAGGATGACCTCGCGGATCGAGCTCCCCCGCAGCATCACCGCGTTGAACGCGCCCTGTACCGACGCGAGCGGATGGTCGGCCGCGAGCAAGCAGGGATGGACGCGGGCGCACACCGCCTCGCCGACCTGCATCGCCGAGGCGATCAGCTTCACCTGGTAGCCGAGCTCGGAGGCGTGGCGGACGTCGACCAGGTCGAGCCCGTCGATGCCGACGTGGTCGACCTCGTCCGTGCGTACCCGCGTGTGGAAGGCGATCGACGCCAGGATCGCGATCTTGGCGGCGGCGTCGGCGCCGGTCACGTCCTCGGTGGGGTCGGCCTCCGCGTAGCCCAGCTCCTGCGCCTCGTGCAGCGCGGCGGCGTAGGTGTCGCCGGCGGAGACCATGCGCGTGAGGATGAAGTTCGTCGTGCCGTTCACGATGCCGTCGATGCGGTGGACGCCGGTCACGATCAGCGACTCGCGCAACACCTTCACGACCGGGATCGCGGCGCACACGCTGGCCTCGAAGCGCAGCTGCACACCGCGCCGCTCGGCCTCGGCGAAGAGCTCCTCGCCGTGGCGCGCCAGCAGCTGCTTGTTGGCCGACACGACCGACTTGCCGGCGGCCATCAGCTCGAGCAGGTGGGTGCGTGTCGGCTCGATCCCGCCCATCACCTCGGCGACCACGCTGATCGACGGGTCGTCACGCAGGCGGGCGAAGTCGGTGGTGAGCAGGCCGTCAGGCGCCGACCGCCGCCGGGAGGGGTCGCGGACGAGCGCGCCGGCCACCACGACGGGCCCGCCGGTGACCCGCTCGATGGCCTCGGCGCTCTCGCCGAGCAGCCGGTGGACGGCCGATCCGACGGTGCCGAAGCCGAGCAGTCCGATGCGCGTCTCGCTCATCCGCGCGACGATAGTCCACGGGCCGATTCCGCGGGCACAGGCGCCCAGGGCGGTTGATCGGCAAGATCACGTGCGCCTGGACGCACGGCGGCCACTGTTCCGGTGGAATGCTGGCGGCGCTGCGGCTGCGAACCGTCGCATCGCGCCTCTCGGCCGCGCCCTTACAACGCGGTATGAACGCGACCTGCGTCCGTGCGCTGCTCGGTTCGCAGCCGCCCAGGACATCGCGGTCTCGCCGATCAACCGCCTTCCCGCGGTGTACGCTTCAACGTATGAAAGTGCTCATTGTGGGCTGTGGCCGGGTGGGTTCGGCGCTGGCCCTGCGGATGACCGACGACGGCAACGACGTGACGGTCATCGACGAAGACCCCGAGGCGCTCGGGCGCCTCCCCGAGGACTGGCCCGGACGCTTCCTTCAGGGCCACGGCCTCGACACCGACGTCCTCGTCGACGCCGGCATCGAGAGCGCCGACGCGGCGATCATCGCCACGGACGGCGACAACACGAACATCGTGATCGCCCAGGTGGCGCAGAAGCGCTTCAACGTGCCGTGCGTCGTGACGCGCGTGCTCGACCCCGCCCGGGCGAAGTTCTACAAGACGCTCGGCCTGCAGACGATCTGCGCAACGTCGGCGGTGATCGACACCGCCTTCCAGGCGATCTGCGACAACCCCGGGCGCGCGGCGTAGGACAGGAGAGACCGTGTACATCCTGATCGCGGGTGGGGGCAAGGTGGGAGCCAACCTGGCCTCCAGCCTGCTCAAGATGGGGCACGAGGTCACGCTGCTCGAGAACGACCGCGAGCGCTACGCCCGGCTCGAGGAGCGCTTCGAGCATGTCGTCCGTTACGGCGACGCCACGGAGCTCTTCGTGCTCGAGCGGGCCGGCGTCGAGCGGGCCGACCTGGTCGTCGCCGTTACCGGCGATGACGAGGACAACGTCATCGTCTGCCAGGTGGCGAAGGAGAAGTACGGCGTCGCCAAGTGCATCGCCCGCGTGAACGATCCGCGCAACCAGCCGCACTTCGACATGGTTGGGGTCGGCCTGACCGTGTCGGCGACGGCGACGATCCTGGCGCTGATCGAGCACGAGCTCCCGGAGCACCAGCTCGTGAAGCTGCTCGACCTGCACCGAGAGAACCTCGAGATCGTCGAGTTCGCGATCGAGGCGGGCTCTCCCGCCGCCGGCCGCTCGGTGCGCGACCTGAATCTGCCCAACAAGTCCCGGCTGATCTCGGTCACGCGCGACGGCCGCGCCGAGATCGCCATCGGCGACACCGAGCTGCGTCCCGGCGACCTCGTGATGGCCATCCTCGAGCCCGGCGCCGAGGACGAGCTGAAACGGGTGCTGATGGCCGTGCCCGCGTAGGCGGGCGAGGGTGATGACCCCGGGGCTGATCGAGCGCTACCGCGACCGGCTGCCGGTGAGCGCCGCCACGCCGGTGATCACGCTGGGCGAGGGCGGGACGCCGCTCCTGCACGCGCCGCGGGTGTCGGAGCGGGCCGGCTGCGACGTCTACCTGAAGTACGAGGGCGCGAACCCGACCGGGTCGTTCAAGGACCGGGGGATGACGGTCGCGGTGTCGAAGGCGGTCGAGGACGGCGCCCGCGAGGCGGTGTGCGCGTCGACCGGCAACACGTCGGCGTCGGCGGCGGCCTACTGCGGCCGGGCCGGGCTGCGCCTGGCGGTCGTGCTCCCGGAGGGGGCGATCGCCCGCGGCAAGCTGGCCCAGGCCCAGATCGCCGGGGCGCGCGTGATCGCCATCCAGGGCGACTTCGACGACGCGCTCGGACTCGTCCGCGAGCTGGTCTCGCGCCGCGACATCGCGCTCCTGAACTCGGTCAACCCGTACCGGCTCGAGGGCCAGAAGACCGCCGCCTTCGAGGTGGTCGAGCAGCTCGGCCGCGTGCCCGACTGGGTGGCGCTCCCGGTCGGAAACGGCGGCAACATCACGGCCTACTGGAAGGGCTTCGGCGAGATCGGCGCGGCGCCGCGGATGCTGGCCGGCCAGGCCGAGGGGGCGGCGCCGCTCGTGCACCGCGCGCCCGTGCCGAACCCGGAGACGGTGGCGACGGCGATCCGGATCGGCAACCCGGCCCGGCTCGACCAGGCGCTGGCCGCCGTGTCCGAGTCGAACGGCGGCGTGCGCGCGCTCCCCGACGGCGCGATTCTGGCGGCCTACCGGCTGCTGGCGCAGGGCGAGGGCGTGTTCTGCGAGCCGGCGTCGGCGGCGTCCGTCGCCGCCCTCCTCGAGGCCTGCGCCGACGGCCTCGTCGAGCCCCGGGCGACCGTCGTCTGCGTCCTCACCGGCCACGGACTCAAGGACCCCGACACGGCCGGCGCCGAGGGCGCCGAGATCCTGCGCTGTCCGCCGCAGATCGACCGCCTCGAGGAGGTCGCCTTCGCGTCCGGCGCGGAGCCCGTCGTTGCCTGACCGCGTGCGCGTGACGGCGCCGGCGTCGTCGGCCAACCTGGGGCCGGGCTTCGACTGCCTGGCCGTGGCGCTCGAGCTGCGAAACGAGGTGGTCGTGTCGGCCTCGGGCGGCGATGGGACCGACGTCCATGTGTTGGGCGAGGGCGCCGAGGGCGTCCCGACAGACGCCTCCAACCTGTTCGTGCGCGCCTTCGCCGCCGCCGGCGCCGACCCGGCCGGGCTCTCGTTCCGCATGACGAACCGAATCCCGCTGGCGCGCGGGCTGGGATCGAGCGCCGCGACGATCGCGGCCGGCGTCGCCGCGGGGCAGGCGTGGGCGGGACGGGAGGCCGACCCGCTGCCGGATGCGGCGACGCTCGAGGGCCACCCCGACAACGTTGCGGCGGCGCTCCTCGGCGGCGTCACGGTGGCCTGGAACGCCGCGACCGGCGCCCGGGCGCTGCGGCTGCGCTCCTGCCCGGTCGACTTCGTGTGCGTGGTTGCCGCGGACGAGCTCGAGACGAGCCGGGCGCGGGCCGCCCTGCCGGCGCAGGTCGAGCACGCCGACGCCGTGCACACGGCCGGCCGGGCCGCGCTCCTGGTGGCGGCGCTCGACGCGGGCCGGGCCGACGCGATCGCCGAGGCCCTGGACGACCGCCTGCACGAGCCGTTCCGGGCGCCGCTCGTGCCGCTGCTGGCCGCCGTTCGCGCGCGCCTTGCCGGGCTGCCGGCCTACGGCGCCACCCTCTCGGGCGCCGGGCCGTCGGTGCTCGTCTGGTGCGAGCCGGGAAGCGGGGAGGCGGTGGCTGCCGGCCTCGACGGCCTCGGCGCGCGGCCCGTCCCCCTCGCCGTGGCCGAGCGCGGCGTCACGGTCAGCTAACCGGGGTCAGACCCCGAACGGAAGTGCAACAGAAGTGTGACGGCCGGCGTTCGGGGTCTGACCCCGATTGGTGGGTCAGCCCTTGCGGTGGACGTCCGGGCCGCGCCGGCCGAGCGCCGCGTAGGCCAGGGTCTGGAGCGAGGAGTTCAGCTCGTGGAGCTCGTCGGCGATGCGGTTCAGGCCCTCGAGCCGGTCCATGCGCCGGCCGATGCCCTCGAGCTCGTGGCGCAGCAGGTCGATCCGCTCGAGCAGCGTCTCGAGGCGGCGGTCGCCCTCGTCCATCACTGCGGCACTGCCGTCTCCGCCGCCAGCCCGCCGAGCTCGTCCGGGGTCGCCGTCGCGAGGCCCAGCCCGGCAGCGACGACCAGCTCGTCCTCGTCCAGTGTGACGACGACCGTCTCCGCGGGCGGTGCGCCCAGCTCGGCGGCGAGCTGCGCCGCGGCGTCGCCGCCGCCGGCGGCGATCGCCTCGACCCGGCGGGAGAGCCCGAGGTGGTGGACGACGATCCGGCCCGCCTCTTCCGGCCCCGCCGACCAGCAGCCGATCCGCACCCCGCGGGCCTGGAGCACGCGCAGCGCGGCGTTCAGGCCGGGATTCGGCCTCAGGTGGAGCGGGATGTGGTCCTCGTAGAAGCGGATCAGCTCGCCCCGCCAGTCGATGTCCGACCCCGCCCACCGGTCGAGCGCCCGCAGCTTCCCGGCCCGATCGGCGGGCAGCGCATCGGCGTCGAGCGGCTTCACGCGTCCCAGCTTGCGGGCGATGTGGGCCACCGCGGCGGCGAAGAGCCCGTCCGTGTCGCCGAGCGCGCGCTCCGAGAGGATGACCGCCTGCATGCCCGGTCAGGGTAGCGGTCCGACGGGCGGCGCATGTCACACCGCGCGTGACACTTCCGGCGCGCAATCGCGGCCGGATCGGTCTGGAGGCGTGACGGGATCTGGCGACAGGATGGGCTTGCCCCCGTCCCCCGAAAGGACCCTCCGATGAAGCTCCATGCCCTTGCGCTGGGCGCTGCCGTGACGGCGTCGCTCCTCGCCGCGGCGCTCGTCCCGGCCGTCGCCCGTGCCGGGACGTACACCGTCTCGCTCGACACCACCAAGCAGAACGGCGGCTGGACGTTCTCCCACGACGACGGCTTTGCCGGCTGCTCGCTCAAGTCCAGGCCGGGCCCGTGCGCCGACGCCGACGTCCCCAGCCCGACGCCGCTTCGCATCTTCGGCTTCGGCCACGCCGCCAACCTCGCCAACGCCTGGTGGCAGTGGGAGGCGCCGGACACGACGACGATCGCATCCGGCAGCGTCTCGCTCTCCTACCGCACGGCCACGAGCAGCGTCTCCGCCTACATGAAGGCCCGCCTTCGCAACGAGACGTTCCCCTCGATGCCGCAGCTGCACGCCGCGACCGACGACGGCGCGACCACGTGGTCGATCCCGGCCGGGAACCAGGTCGTCGGCATCTTCCTCAAGACCGACGACGCCCACGACTTCGTCGAGAAGTGGAACAACAACGTCGCCATCACCGGTCTGACGGCGAAGCTGACCGATGACACCGCGCCGACGTTCGACGTGTCCGGCCCGCTCGCCGACGGCTCCTGGCACAACGAGGGCCAGCCCGTCCCGCTCACGGTCGACGCGACCGACGCCGGCGCGGGCGTCGCCCGGGCGGCGCTCACCCAGTCCGGCACCGCCCTCGACTCCGACGCCGTGGCGCCGCAGGCCGGCCTGCATGCGGGCCTCACCTCGTACTCCCACGACCTGGCCGCGACCCCCGCGGCCCTCGGCGACGGGACGCACACGCTCGACGTCGAGGTCACCGACGCCGCGGGCGAGCGCACCGTGACGCCCCTGGTCGTGAACGTCGACGCCCACCCGCCCGTCGCCACCGGCATGTCTCCGGCGACGACGACCGATCAGCGCGCGGCAGTGTCGTTCTCGGTCGATCCCGGCCCGAGCGGCCTCGGCCAGTTCGAGGCCGCCGTCGACGGGGATCCGATGACGATCTCCGGCAGCACCGCCTCGTACACGCCGTCGGCCGACCTGGCCTACGGCACCCACACGGTGAGCTGGCACGCGACGGACGGCGCCGGCAACGTGCGCGACGCCGTCTGGACGTTCGCGGTCAACGACGCCGTGCCGCCGGTCATCTCCGACGTGCGTCCCGACGCGGGCTCGAGCTCGTCGGACGCCACGCCGGTCATCTCCGCCGCGGTCGCCGACGCGGGCGTCGGCGTCGACCCGGCCTCGATCCGGATGACCGTCGACGGCGTCGACGTCTCGACCCAGGGCTCGTTCGCGAACGGCCGCTTCGGCTACACGCCCGCGACCGACCTCGGCTTCGGCCCGCACACCGTCTCGGTGACGGCGAGCGACACGGCGGGCAACCGCTCGGCGCCGCTCACCTGGTCGTTCGGCGTGGCCGACGAGTCCGCGCCGACCGTCACCGACCGCATGCCGCTCGCGGGCAGTACCGTCCCCGGCGCCTCGGCGATCGGGTTCGACGTTCGCGACACCGGCTCGGGCGTCGACCCGGACACGCTGCACGTCCTCGTCGACGGCTCCGACGTCTCCGCCTGGGGCACCCTCGCCTCCGGGCAGTTCCGCTACCTGCCGGGCAGCCTGGCGGCCGGCGTCCACACCGTCTCGGTGACGGTCGCCGACCGGGCCGGGAACGTGGCCGGCCCGATCGAGTGGGAGTTCGCCGTCGCGAGCCCTGCCGACCTGCGCCTGACCGGGCAGACCGCCACGTCGATCGTCGCCGGCGGCAGGGTGACCATGCGCTTCGTCGCCCGTGACGGGGCCGTCCCGATGACGGGCGCCCGGATCGTGATCGCCGCTCGCGCCGCCGGCGGCACCGGCTTCCACACGCTGCGCACGATCACGACGAACGCCGCCGGCGCCGTCGCCTGGATCGCCGCGCCGCTGCGGAACACCGTGTACCGCGCCGAGCTCGAGGCCGCGCCGACGGTGCGGGCCTCGCGCACGGTCGCCGTCCGCCAGCGGGTGGCGCTCGTCGCCGACCACCTCCGCGTCCGGCACGGCGGCGCCGTGCGGCTGAGCGGCCTCGTCTCGCCGGGCCACCCCGGCGGCCGGGTGCACGTGCAGGTGCTGACCGCCTCCGGGTGGCGCACGGTCGCCAACCCGCGGCTCGGCATCGGCTCGCACTACGCGAAGACCGTGATCGCAGGAGCCCGGGGCCGGTACCTCCTGCGCGTGATCGCGCCGGCGACGCTGACGAACGCGGCCGGCCGCAGCCGGACGATCACCGTCCGGGCCGTCTAGCGCCACGCTCCGCGACCGATGCGCCCGGGCTCCGGTCCGGGCGCATCGGCCTGCGCCGGGGGCGCGGTACCATTGGCCGCTTCCAGACCCTGGCAGGAGGGGGATCATGAGAGCGAAGCTGTCCATTCTGGCAGCCATCGTCGCCGTCGGTGCACTCGGCGCCGGCATTGCCCAGGCGGCGTCGGGCGGGAGCCATCACACGGCGAACGTGGCGGCGGCCCCGACTCGGGCGAGCGCCCAGGTGCTGTTCGCGGTCGTCGGCAAGAAGGGCGCGCTCAACCGCGGGCTCGGCGTCGCGTCGACGAACGTCGTCCAGGGCACCGCGGGCAGGTACACCGTGTTCTTCAAGCGCGGCGTCCGCAAGTGCGCCTACGAGGCCACGATCGGGACGACCGGGTTCACGGGCGTCCCGCCGGTCGGCGAGGTCAGCGTCGTGGCCTTCGCCGGGCACAAGGCGGCGGTCTTCGTGCGGACGGTCGACTCCACCGGGAACCCGGAGTATCTGCCGTTCCACCTCGTCGTCGCCTGCCCGCCGCTCTAGAGCCGGCAGCGCCCGGGAGGGGTCGTCCGGCCCCTCCCGGGCACCTCCGGGCGCCCCGGTAGAATCCGTCGGGTGAGCGCCTCGCCGATCGCACCAGCCCGTCCTCGTCTCGCCACCGCGAGGTGAGCGCGGCGGGCGCCGCCACCAACTCCCGGCTCGACGCGCTCAACCCCCAGCAGCGCGAGGCAGTCGTGCACACCGATGGACCGATGCTGGTGGTCGCCGGCGCCGGGTCGGGCAAGACCCGTGTGCTCACGCACCGGGTCGCCCACCTGATCGACTCCGGCTCCGCGGCCCCGAGCGAGATCCTCGCGATTACGTTCACGAACCGGGCCGCGAACGAGATGAAGGAGCGTGTGCAGGGGCTGGTCGGGGGCCGCACGGCCGCCCGGATGTGGGTCATGACGTTCCACGCCGCCTGCGGCCGCCTGCTCCGCCGCGACGCCGAGCGGCTCGGCTACCGGTCGAGCTTCACGATCTACGACCAGGCCGACCAGGTGCGGCTCGTGAAGGCGTGCATCGAGGAGCTGGAGCTCGACCCGAAGCGGTTCGCGCCGCGCGCCGTCCACTCGGCCATCTCGCGTGCCAAGGACAGGCTCCTGACCGCCGAGGGCTACGGCGACCAGGTCGGCAACTTCTTCGAGCAGACGGTCGCGAGCGTGTATGCGCTCTACCAGCGGCGGCTCTACGCCGCGAACGCGATGGACTTCGACGACATGATCCTCCAGGCGGTGCTGCTGCTCGAGGCCGACGAGGAGGCGCGGGCCGCCTGGCAGGAGCGGTTCAGCCACATCATGGTCGACGAGTACCAGGACACGAACCACGCCCAGTTCCGGCTGCTCTCCGTCCTCGCCGCCAAGCACCGCAACATCGCCGTGGTCGGCGATCCCGACCAGTCGATCTACGCGTTCCGCGGCGCCGACATCCGCAACATCGCGGAGTTCGAGCACGACTTCCCCGGCGCGCGCGTCGTCGCGCTCGAGCAGAACTACCGCTCGACGCAGGCGATCCTCGACGCCGCCAACGCGGTGATCTCCCGCAACCCCGACCGGCGGCCGAAGAAGCTCTGGTCCGACCTCGGCCGCGGGCTGCCGGTGCGCGTCATCGAGGCCGAAGACGAGCACGCCGAGGCCCGCTTCGTCGCCGGCGAGATCACCAAGGCGCTCGACGAGGGCGCCGGCCCGGCCGACATCGCCGTTTTCTACCGGATGAACGCGCAGTCGCGCGTGCTGGAGGACGTGCTCGTCCGCCAGGGCGTCGGCTACCGCGTCGTCGGCGGGCCGCGGTTCTACGAGCGGGCCGAGATCAAGGATGCGATCGCCTATCTCCAGGTGATCCACAACCCAGCCGACGAGGTGTCGCTGCGCCGGATCGTGAACCAGCCGCGGCGCGGGATCGGCACAGCGTCGCTCGATCGCCTGGCGGCGCACGCCGCCCAGATGAACTGGACGCTGCTCGAGGCGATCGACCATTCGAGCGCGGTTCCGCTGGGCACGGCCGCCGCGGCCCGCGTGCGGGAGTTCGCCGCGCTGATCGAGGACCTGCGCGAGGTGGCGTCGACGGCGTCGCCGGCGGAGCTCCTGGAGCAGGTGCTCGAGCAGACCGGCTACCGGGCGATGCTGGAGGCCGAGCGCACGTTCGAGTCGCAGGGCCGGATGGAGAACCTGGACGAGCTCGTCGGTGTCGCCCGCGAGTTCGCCGACCGCGGGGAGGAGGACGCGTCGCTGGCGACGTTCCTGCAGGAGATCTCGCTCTACTCCGACTCGGACGCGCTCAACGAGCCGCGGCCCGAGGTGACGCTGATGACGATCCACAACGCGAAGGGGCTCGAGTTCCCGATCGTGTTCGTGATCGGCCTGGAGGAGGGGCTCTTCCCGCACCAGCGCTCGCTGGACGAGGGCGACGAGGCCGAGGAACGGCGGCTCTGCTACGTCGGCATGACCCGGGCGCAGCAGTCGCTCGTGTTGACGCATGCCCACAGCCGCACCATCTTCGGCATGCGCGGCTACAACCTGCCGTCGCGCTTCCTGAGCGAGCTGCCCGCCGACGAGATCGAGCGCGAGCGCCGCGCACCAGCCTGGCAGGCGCCGCCGATGCCGGCCGGGATGCGACAGCCGGAGCAGCCCGTGCCGACCCTGTCGATCGGCGACGAGGTGCGGCACGCGACGCTCGGCGAGGGCACGGTGATCGGCATCGACCGCGACGTCGTCGCAGTGCGCTTCCGCGAGGACGGCTCCGAGCGCCGGCTCATGCTCGGCTACGCGCCGCTCGAGCGGATCTAGGTGCGGATCCCCCGTTCCGGCGCTGGATTCCGGCGCGCGCTACTCGGACAAGACGTTCGTCACGATGTCGACGAACGGCACGGTGACGAAGACGCACTCGGGCACCGCCGTCCCGGCCGGCGCGGTCGCCCGCCAGAACGGCTGGATGCACCGGTTCAGCGCAAGCTCGTCCGCAAGAACTGACAGCCCGCGGCGGGTTCCTGTTGCCGCCGCTCGCGTCGGCCCGGTATCCTGCAGCGCGCGCCGCGATGCGGCCATGGGGCGGTTAGCTCAGTTGGGAGAGCACCAGCTCGACAAGCTGGGGGTCACTGGTTCGAGCCCAGTACCGCCCATAAGTCCTTGAGAGATCAGCACCCGCGGGTAGCCTCATGCGGTCGGATCCGTAAAGATCTAGATAAGGATCCTAAAGCGGTATAATGATCTTCGTATGGATCATTATGACGACGCTAAGGGTTCGAAGCAACGGAAGCCGGTGCCGCCGCCGGTACGGCGCGCCGCGCATGAGCTCGCGTCCGCGGTGGCGGCCTGGCGGAAGCTCCGCGGTCTGACTCAGGCCCAGCTCGCCGATCGGGCTGGTGTTGGTCGAATGACGGTCGTGCGCCTGGAGAAGGGCGACGGCCGTATAACCGTCGAGAACCTCCTACGGATCTTGCGTGCGCTTGGGCTCGGCGAGGTTGTGCCACGGGCGCTTGATCCGTACGAGTCGGATCTCGGGCGTCTCCGTGCGGACGAGCAGTTGCCTGAGAGGGTCCGACCGCGAAACCTGAACCGGCCGACTGATGCCTAGCCCGGTCGAGACCTACGTCCAGATCGGCGGCACTGACGTTTTCGCCGGGAGGCTGTGGGCGCACCGACGCGGTCAGGTCGAATCTGCGACATTCCGCTACGCGCCGGAGTATCTGGCCCACCGCGACGCGTACGAACTCGATCCACAGCTTCCCCTCGTCGACGGCCCCCTACAGACGGGTCTAGGTAGGAAGATCTTCGGGGCGTTCGCGGACTGCGCCCCAGCCAGATGGGGGCGTCGCCTTGTTCAGAGGGCCGAGCGACAGCGTGCGGCGGGTGAGGGAGCGGGCGCCCGAAGCTTTGGAGAGGTGGACTACGTGCTTGGCGTCCGGGATGACCTGCGCCAGGGAGCTCTGCGTTTCCGCGATCCGGAATCCCTCGAGTTCCTGGCTACGGAACACTCGGGTGTTCCCCACCTGCTGGAACTGCCGCGACTCCTGAACGCGGCGGACCATCTCGAGAGAGACGATCCGACCGCGGATGACGTCCGAACGCTGCTGCGCGCCGGGAGCTCTCTGGGTGGTGCCCGTCCTAAGGCGCACGTGATCAGTCAGGACGGGAGAATCGCGATCGCGAAGTTTCCCAGCCCGACAAATGACGAGTGGGATGTCATCCGTTGGGAGGCGGTTGCGCTTGAACTCGCGTCACGCTGCGGGATCAGGGTGCCAACTTGGGATCTCCACGTTGTGGATGGCAAGGCGGTGCTCGTCGTAGGTCGCTTCGACCGGCAGGGGGCTCACCGAATCGCGTACGCGAGTGCCCTGACGATGCTCGAAGCAACCGACGGTGACGCGGCGAGCTACCTCGACATTGCCGATGCCATCGAGCGACAGTCACCGGACACGACAGCCGATCTGCGGGAGTTGTGGCGGCGGATCGCCTTTTCAGTCCTCGTGTCCAATACGGACGATCACCTGCGAAATCATGGCTTCCTGCGCGTGAGCACGGCCGGTTGGACGCTAGCGCCCGCGTTTGATCTCAATCCGGACCCTCGCCCGGGCACCAAGCACCTTTCAACGGCGATCGGATCGGACACGACGGCTGCGATCGGCCCGTTGTTGGAGGTCGCTGAGTTCTTTCGGCTTCGCGCTGACGAGGCACGCACGATTCTCAGCGAGACTGCAGAGGCTACGAGGGGATGGCGATCGGTCGCCGAGGGACTGGGCCTCAACAGACTGGCAATCGCCGATATGGCCCCTGCGTTCGAGCACGAGCAGGCTAGGGCGGCGCGTGCGCTCCCGGCCGGCAAGGTCAGCCCCTAAACGGCTGATCCACTCGATCTTGCGTCTTCGCGCCGGCTTGCCGCGTTCAATGCTCGCGGCGGGCGCCGGCCTTACGCCTGCTCGATCCGCAGCCGATTCCCCGCCGGATCGCGCACGGCCGCGTCGCGGACGCCCCAGGGCTGGCTCGCCGGCTCCGAGAGCACCTCGACGCCGGGGGTCTCGGCGATCTTCGCGAACGACTCGTCGAGGTCGTCGACCCGGAAGTGCACCGGGTAGAGCTCGCCCTTGGCCAGCTGGGCGGCGATCGCATCGCCGTCCTCCTGCGAGCGGCCGGCATGCGGCTGCGAGAGCACGATGCCGATCTCGGGCTGGCTCTCGGAGACGAGGGTGATCCAGCGGAAGCCGCCCTGGTCGACCTGGAACTTTACGCTCAGGCCGAGCGTGTCGCGGTAGAACGCGAGCGCTGCGTCGGGATCGTCGACGAGGATGTGAACTGTGCTGATTGAGGTGGTCATGGCACCGATGCTACGCGCGGCTCGCGGATGACGCTTCTCCGAAACTGATCTCGTCGACGGGCCGCGGCCCACCATGCTTGCGCGGCCGCGTGACGACCATCATCTGGCACGGCGCGACGACCCGGAACTCGTCGTGGTCGCGGGCCCGGTAGGCCGAGGGCGTCTCGCCGACGAGCTCGGTGAAGCGGGACGAGAACGAGCCGAGGCTCGTGCAGCCGACCGCGAAGCACACGTCGGTCACGCTCATGTCGCCCTTTCGCAGCAGCGCCTTGGCCCGCTCGATCCGGCGGGTCATGAGGTACGAGTAGGGCGTCTCGGAGTACGCCTCGCGGAACCGGCGGCTGAAGTGCCCTTCCGACATGAGCGCAGTGCGCGCGAGCACCGCGACGTCGAGCGGCTTTGCGTACTCGCGATCCATCCGGTCTCGGGTCCGGCGCAGCCGGCGCAGCTCGTCGAGGTCGACGCCCATACCTGCATTCTGCACCGACCGGGTGACGAGCGGCACCCACTATGCTGGCCGCCGTGCGACCGCTGGTCGAGCAGACGATCCTCGTGACCGGGGCGACGGACGGCCTCGGTCGGGCCCTCGCGGGCGAGCTGGCGGCGTCCGGCGCCGACGTCCTCGTCCACGGCCGCGACGAGGGCCGCGGCCGCGACACCCTCGCCGAGATCCGCGAACGCGCGCCCGACGCCCGCGTGCGGTTCGTGCGCGCCGATCTGGCCTCGCTCGCGGAGGTGCGCGACCTGGCCGCCCAGGTGGAGCGCGAGACGGGCCGGCTCGACGTGCTCGTGAACAACGCCGGGATCGGCTTCACGACCGGCGGCGAGGAGCGGCGGGAGGAGAGCGTCGACGGGTACGAGCTGCGCTTCGCCGTGAACTACCTGGCCGGCTACCTGCTCACCCGGCTGCTGCTGCCGCTCGTGGAGCGCTCGGCGCCGGCCCGGATCGTGAACGTGAGCTCCGCCGGCCAGGCGGCGATCGACTTCGACGACGTCATGCTGACCAACGGCTACGGCGGCGTCCGCGCGTACTGCCAGAGCAAGCTCGCGCAGGTGATGTTCACCTTCGACCTGGCGGACGAGCTGGCCGGGTGCGACGTGACGGCGACCTGCCTGCACCCGGCCACGTTCATGCCCACCAAGATGGTGATCGACTCCGGCAGGACTCCCGCGAGCCCGCTCGAGCAGGGCCTCGAAGCCACCTTCCGGCTCGTGGCCGACCCGGAGCTCGACGGCGTCACCGGCGGCTACTTCGACGGCCCGCGCCAGGCGGAGCCAGACCCGCAGGCCGACGACCCGGACGCCCGCCGCCGCCTCCGCGAGCTCAGCGACGAGCTCTGCGGCCTGCGCTGAGCCTCAGTGCGGCGTCCACTCGCCCCGGTCGGCGGCGTAGCGGGCGAGGATTGCGAGCACCTCGCGGATCCGGTGGCGCACCTCGGCATCCGCCACCATGCCGCTCCCGTCGACCAGCTGACGCGGCACGGCGATGTGGCCGCAGGCCTCCCTCACGATGTCGGCGTGGATCGTGCGCAGCACCGTCTCGAGCGACGCATGGGCGTGCGCCGCGCGCGTCGGCGACCCGGAGGCGTTCACCCAGGCGACCGGCTTGCCGTACATCTCCGGCCCGCCGACTGACCAGTCGAGCAGGTTCTTGAACGTCCCCGGCAGTGCGCCCGCGTACTCCGGCGTGCAGATGAGCACGGCGGCCGCTGCCCCGATCCGGGCGCGCAGGTCGGCGACCGCCGGCGGCAGGGGGTCGTGGTCGTCGTCCGGGTTGAAGTGGGGGAGGTCGGTCATCCCCGCGTACAGCTCCGCCTCGACGCCGTCCGGCGGCACCGCGGCTGCGGTGCGCAGGAGCGCGCTGTTCGTCGAACCGCCCCGCGTGCTGCCCGAGACGAGGAGGATCCGGCTGAGCGGCTGGATTGCGGGCGACATCGCCCCAAAACTAGCCGCCCAGCCGGGACGGGAAGGTCAGCCGATCCCGGGATCCGTCCAGACGTCCGGGTCCTCGCGGCCCAGGCGCCAGAACGCGATCCCGAGGTGCAGCTTGCGGGCCTGCTGGATGCGGTCGCCGACGGTGCGGCTGTTCACGTACCACACGTCGTGGTGCGTCCCGGCGGCGTCGGTGTAGGTGAAGTGGCGGTCGTCGGTGGCCGGATCGAGCACCGGCTGCGCGTGGTACTTCGCGATCAGCTGCTGCACGAATGTCCACTCGAGCGGGGTGCCCGGGTGCGTCGTCGTGCCGCCGGCCGGCCAGTCGATCCCGTAGAGCGTCATCGAGATCGTGAACCTGGCGGGCTTGGGCATCGTCGCGACGTAGGCGAGGATCGAGTCGAACCAGGGCAGCGGATCGAGGCCGCCCGGCGCGCTCGTCGCCCAAGCCTTGCCCCACGCCATCACGACCACCTGGTCGGCCGTGGCCGAGAGACCCTTGTAGTCGTAGAACCCGGCCCGGCCGGTGAGCTGGTTGTAGCTCGCCGCCGACACCTCGACCGAGAGCCGCTTGCCCTTCGCATGCAGCGCGGCCGCGAACTTCCCGATGAACGCGGTCATGTTCGCCCGGTACTGGGAGGCGTCGTTCGACTCGAAGTCGACGTTGATGCCCTGGTAGCCGTGCGCGACCGTGAGGTTCACGAGCGCGGAGATCGTGGCGCTCTGGACGGTCTGGTTGGTCAGGATGGCCTTGAGCGCGGCCATGTTCTGGCAGTTGAAGCGCGGCTCGACGGTGATCCCGCGCTGGCGCGACCAGGTGGTGACCAGCGGGTCGTCGACGCCGGAGACGCCTCCGGACGGCGTGCAGTTGAAGTAGGTCGGGAAGATCGTGCCGACGTGCATGTAGTGGCGCTGGAGGTCGGCGAAGCTGGCGCCGTCGGACTCGAGGACGAAGGCCGTCGCGTTGCCGGTCGTCTTCGCCGGCGTGCGCGTCGTCACCGAGACCGTCCGCGACGCGTGGCCCTGCACGCCGTTCGTGTCGACGGCGCGGACGACGAAGGTGTACTCGGTGTCCGCATAGAGGTTGCGGACGGTGAGGTGGGTGCCCTCGACCTGTCCGACGACGTCGCCGTTTCGGTAGACGCGGTAGCCGGCCAGGCGGCCGTCGCCGCGGGCGGCGGCGTTCCAGGTCAGGTGCACCGAGGACGCGGTGACCGACGACGCGGTCAGGCCCCCCGCCATCCCGGGCGGGTAGTAGCCGATCGTCCGCGTGATCGAGGCCGGGCAGATCGACACATGCCCGGTGACCAGGTTCTCGACCCGGACGGTGAACCTGTACGTCTGCTTCGGTGTCACCCGGATCGCCGCCTGGCGGCGGCGGGCGACGCCCACGAGCGCGCCGGAGCGCCACACCCGGTAGCCCACCTCGGCGGGCACGATGGCGGGCGCCTTCCAGTGCAGGACGCCCGAGCGGGCGCCCGGCGCGCGCGTCCAGGTCATGCCGCGGACGGCGTGCGAGCTGCAGACGGACGCGTGGGCGACGCCGGAGAACCCGGCCACGACCAGGATCGCGGCCGCCGCGGTCGCCGCGACGAGGAGCCTCGTGAGCGCCCTCACTCGACCGTCACCGTCTTCGCGAGGTTGCGGGGCTGGTCGACGTTCAGGCCGCGGCACTCGGCGGTCTCGAGTGCGAGCAGCTGCAGCGGGAGCACCGCCAGGATCGGCTGCAGGCGCCAGTCGAGCGCCGGCACGAAGATGGTCTCGTCGGCGTACTCGGTGATGCGCGGGTCGTCCTCGGAGGCGACCGCGAGCACGCTCGAGCCGCGCGTCTTCACCTCGGCGACGTTCGACGCCAGCTTGTCGATCACCGGCGTGCCCACGGCCACCGCGATGGTCGGCGTCTCGGCCGAGAGCAGCGCGATCGGGCCGTGCTTCATCTCGCCGGCGGCGTAGGCGTCGGAGGGGACGTAGCTGATCTCCTTCATCTTCAGCGCGCCCTCGAGCGCCACGGGCAGACCCAGGTTGCGGGCGATGTAGAAGAAGAACCCGGCCTGCGACCAGTCGTGCCCGAGGCCCGCGGCGATCGGCTCGGCCCGGGCGACCGTCTCGGTCATGAGCTCGGGGATGGCTCGAAGCTGCTTGCCGATGTCGCGCAGCGCGAACGGGTCGAGCGTGCGCCGCGCGGCGGCGAGCCGCGCGGCGACGACGGCCAGGAGGCCGGCCTGGGTCGTAAAGGTCTTGGTCGCGGCGACGCCGATCTCGGGCCCGGCGTGCGTGAGCAGCACCGCGTCGGCCTGCTCGCAGATCTGCGAGCCCTCGACGTTCGTGACGGCCACCGTCGGAGCGCCCAGCTCCGTGGCCAGGCGCATCGCCGCGAGCGTGTCGCGCGTCTCGCCCGACTGGCTGATGGCGACGACGACGTCGCCCGCCTCGACGGCCGGCTCGGCGTAGCGCCATTCCGAGGCGATCTCGACGGCCGCGGGCATCCGTGCCCAGCCGTGCAGCAGGTGCCGGCCGAGCAGGCCGGCGTGGTAGGAGGTCCCGCAGCCGACCATGATGATGCGCCGCGCCTCGGCGAGCAGGGGCTCGGCGTCGCCGAGCGTGAACCGCCCGGACTCTGTCGTGTGCCCGTCGAGGGTGGCCGCGAAGCCGGCCGGCTGGTCGTCGATCTCCTTGCGCATGAAGGTTGCGTAGCCGCCCTTGTCGACGTCGTCGGCCAGCCAGCCGACCCGCTGCACGGTGACGGGCAGCTCGACGGCGGTCATGGTGTCGGAGAGCGTGACGCCGGCGGCCGTCACGACGGCCACCTGGTCGTCGCCGACCACGACGGTGCGGTCGGTGAACGAGCGGAACGCCAGGGCGGCCGACGCGACGAAGGTCTCCTCCTCCCCGAGGCCGATCACGAGCGGGCACTCCTTGCGGGCCGCGACCAGCATGCCGGGCTGCTCGCGGTCGAGGACGACGATGGCGTAGTGGCCGTCGAGCTCGAGCGCGGTGCGCCGCACGGCCTCGTACAGGTCGTCCTCGACGTCGCGCAGGTGGCGCTCGACGAGATGTGCGATCGGCTCGGCGTCGGTCTGGGAGGCGAAGGAGCACCCGGCCAGCTCGAGCTCGTCGCGCAGGCGGCGGTGGTTCTCGACGATCCCGTTCAGGACGACGTGGATGCGGCCCTCGCAGTCGCTGTGCGGGTGGGCGTTCGCCTCGGTCACGCCGCCGTGCGTCGCCCAGCGGGTGTGAGCGATGCCGACGGTGGCGTCGATCTCGACGGTGCCCCAGCCCTCCTCGAGCGATCGGCGCAGCATGGCGAGGTTCCCGACCGCCCGCCGGGTCAGCACCGCGCCGCCCGTGTGGACGGCGAGGCCGGCCGAGTCGTAGCCGCGGTACTCGAGCCGGGAGAGGCCGTCGAGGAGGACGTCCTGGGCCTGCCGGTGACCGACGTAGCCGATGATTCCGCACATAGCGTGGGTCTCCTTCAGTGCGTGCTGCGCCCCGCCCGGGAGGGCGTGGCGAGCACCGTTCGGTAGAGATTGGTGACCGTGGTCACCCGGTAGCCGCGCCGGGCCAGGCCGGCGAGGATCTGCGGGATGGCCTGCACGGTCGCCCAGCGGTCGGAGCCGCCGTCGTGCAGGGTGATGATCGAGCCCGGCCGCACCTGGGACAGCACCCGGTGGGCGATCAGGCTCGGGTCGGTCGTGTCGAAGTCGCGCGGGTCGAGCGACCAGAGCGCCACCCGCTCGCCCAGCCCCGCGGCGGCCCGCTGGACGGCGGCCGCGGACGTGCGGCTCGGCGGCCGAACGAGGCACGGCGAGAGCGGCACGGCGGCGTGGACGGCCTCCACCGTCGCCTCGAGCTCGGCGTGTGCCGATGCGGCCGAGATGGCCGTCGTGCCGGGCGAGAGGGCGTTCCCGATCTCGTCGCCGTCGGCGAGCATCCGGGTGAGGATGCGGGCCTTGTCGGTGAGCTGGCTGGCCGAGACGAAGAACGTGGCGTGCACGTGGGCGCGCTCGAGCAGGTGCAGCACCTGCGGCGTGTACGGCGACGGGCCGTCGTCGAACGAGAGGGCGACCGTGTGCGCGGCGTGGACCTCGGGCTGGAGCACGCTGCCGGAGGTGCCGGCGCAGCGGTAGCTCTTGGCCGCGCGGACGAGCTGGAGCGGGGAGTAGGTGTGGTCGAGGCCGCGCTCGCGATAGACCGTGGTGCCCAGCTTGGCGCCGTCGTCGAGCCGCTTGAGCAGCTCGGGCCCGGTCCAGTCCATCACCTCGAGCCGGTGGATGTGGAGCCGGTCGTCACCCGGGATGGCGGGCCGCCAGCCGGACTGCTGGTCCTGGTCGAAGGCGAGCCGGAAGCGATGGCCGACGACCTGGCGCAGCGTGCGGGCGACGCCCGGGCCGGCGTTCTGGCCCCAGTTGCCGTACGGGTAGGCGAAGGCGATGGCGTGGCCGGCGCCGTGGTCGTCGATCGCGCGCTCGGCGCTCTCGAGGTCGGACGCGGTGTGCCGGCCGTACTCGGCCAGCGACTCTCCGCGGCGCTCGACGAGGCGGGTCACCAGGCGGCCGTTCTGGTTGTCGGGCTCGCTCAGGCCGTCGGTGCGGTTCTCGAGCTCCCAGCGGCCGCTCGAGGCGTAGCCGGAGAGGCTGCCCCACTGCTCCGAGAAGAGGCTGCCCGAGTCGGCCTGGCCGGTGCTCACGAACATCACCGCGCGCATGCCGGTGGCCTTCAGGATCGGGTCGACCTGCACCATCGCCTCGGTCTTGGCGGAGTCGAAGGTGATCAGGACCGGCTTGCGCGGCAGGCCGGTGCGGTTGCCGGTGCGCAGGTACTGGGCCAGCTGCTCGACCCGGATCGGCTGGTAGCCGGCGGCGCGCAGCGACCGCATCTGCTCGGCGAAGTTGGTGCGGCTGACGACGTAGCGGTCGTCGAACGACTCGGTCGGGTGACCGATGCTGTAGAAGAGCACCGGCACGCCGCGGATCCCCCGCGCCCGCTCGGCGTCGGCCACGGTGCGGTCGACCGGGTTGAGCTGCGGCGTCGACGGCGGCATGAACCGGTAGCGGACACGCATCGAGAGCAGCTCGCCGACCGACGTGTGGGTCGCGTAGATCCAGATCGGCACCGCCGAGAGCGGCAGCGTGACGAGGCCGACGATGGTCTGGAGCAGCCAGCGGCGGCGCGGCGACATCGGGGAGCGGCGCAGCACGGTCAGGCCGCCTCGGGGATCGCGGCCGCGTCGGCGCCGTCGCCGACGACCGTGACGTGGAACTCGCCGACCGAGTGGGTCGACGCGCGGGTGCCCCAGCCGGTGTCGCGCAGGGTCAGGAGCGCGTAGTAGGTGAGCCACACCAGGAACGCCATGTAGATGACGATGAAGGTGATCCCGTGGTGCCACAGCGGGCTCTTGCGCGAGACGGCGTAGTAGAGCGAGTAGAGCAGCGCCATCACGTAGGCCCCCATCAGGTAGAACCAGGGGCTGCCGGTCATGAAGCTGTGCCAGTAGAGCGACCGGAACGCGACGACGGGCGCCACCCACGGGAAGAACACCCCCAGGTAGGTGAGGATCGCGGCG
Source organism: Gaiellales bacterium (assembly GCA_036273515.1). GTDB lineage: Bacteria > Actinomycetota > Thermoleophilia > Gaiellales > JAICJC01 > JAICJC01. The sequence continues at coordinate 62,064 of DASUHM010000002.1, read as the reverse complement.
ATCGGGTGCTTGCGCCACATGAAGCGGACGACGTGCAGCGACTCGCGAAGCCAGCTCTTGCGCCAGCGGATCTGCTGGATCAGGAAGCCCTTGAGCGTGTCCGGCGCGAGCGTGTGGCTGCGGGCGAGCGACTGGTAGGTGACCTTGTGGTCGCGGAGGATGTAGTTCGTGAGGGCGCGGTCGTCGCCGTACGTGGCGGGCCGGCCCAGGAAGCGCTGGTTCTCCCACCTGGGCAGGATCGCGAGCAGCGCCGAGCGGCGGTAGGCCGAGAAGCAGCCCGAGGCGCAGGTGACGGCGCCGAACACCGACTCCGAGCCCTTGACGACCCGGAACGCGACGAAGTAGCGCACCTGCTGCATCTTGGTCATGCGGTTCTGGGCCTTGTTCATGACGTCGGCCGTGCCGACCACCGCGCCGACGTTGTCCTCCCGGAAGTCGGCCATGATGTGGGCGAGGCCGTCCGGCTCGATCACCGAGTCGGAGTCGATGAACACGCAGATCTCACCGCTCGAGCGGCGGATGCCCTCGGCCATCGCGGCCCGCTTGCCGCGGTTCTGCGAGAACTGCACGCAGAGCAGCGACGGGTGCCGCTCGCGGGCGGCCAGCATGCGCTCCCAGGTGCGGTCGCTCGAGCCGTCGTCGACGACGACGACCTCGATCAGGTCGGCCGGGTAGTCGGCCGAGAAGCAGGCATCGATCGTGGCCTCGATGCAGCCCTCCTCGTTGAACGCCGGGATCACGATCGAGCACGACGGGCGGTAGCCGGTGTCGGGCGTCGGCCGGTAGAGCGGCGCGAGCGAGAACCGGGCAAGCACGTACAGGGTGACGAGGAACGAGTAGCCGCCGAACACCGGGTCGCGGGCGAGCGAGGCGACGGTGATGTCCTTCGCGAGCCAGACGACGTAGAGGAGTGCGGCGCTGTAGGCGATGCAGACGGCCTGGAGGACGCGGATCGCGGCCCGCGCCCAGAGGGAGTCGCGCAGGCCGTCCGGCAGGCCGGCCCGGCTCTCGTCGATCGGCTCGAAGACGATGGCGTCATTTGGCGCAGGCTGCTCCGGCTCGGCGGCGGCGGTCGCCACGGGCTCGGGGGCCGGGTCGGCGACGAGCGCCAGGCGCGGGCGCGGCTGCGGCCACGCGACGGGCTCGGGCTCCGGCTCTTGCGCCGGCGCGGGGGCCGGCGCCTCGACGATGTCGGGCTCCGGCTCGACCGCGACGGCGGCGACGATCTCGGGCTCGGCGATGACCTCGGGCCCGGCGACGACGACCGGGTCGGGTGCCGCGGCCTGCAGCGCCAGCGGCTCGAACGCCTCCCGGGGCAGCTCGTGGCCGGCCGCCTCGAGGGCGTCGAAGCGGCGCTTGCGGGCGCTGTCGTAGGCGACCGCGAGGCCGTAGGCGAGGCAGCCGACCTGGAAGAGCCGGGTGGCGGTCGACGGCCGCCTGGAAGTCGGAGCGACGCTCACAGCCGGTACACGCCCTCGCCGGACGCGACGACGTTCCGGGTGTCGACCACGGTCGTCGCCGACTCCCAGTGCGGGGCGGCCAGGAACTCATCGTGCGGCGTCAGCATCACGACCACGTCCGCGCTGCGGACGATTGCGGCCTCCCACGGCGTCGACCCGTACACGTAATCGCCGACCGTGACGGACGCAATGTGCGGGTCGGAGTAGGCGATCTGGGCGCCGCGGCGCTGGAGCTGCTCGAAGATCACGAGCGCCGGCGACTCGCGCAGGTCGGAGACGTTCGGCTTGTAGGCGACGCCGCAGAGCAGGATGCGTGCATCGCGCACGGCCATACCCCGATCGTTCAGCGCCCGGGTCACGAGGCCGACGACGAACTCGGGCATGGCGGTGTTGATCTCGTGGGCGGCGTCGATCATCCGCGTCTGGTAGCCGCACTCGCGCAGGCGGTAGGAGAGGAAGTGGGGGACGACCGGGATGCAGTCGCCGCCGAGACCGGGGCCGGGGTAGTGGGCCAGGAACCCGAACGGCTTGGTGGCGGCGGCGTCGATGACCTCCCAGGCCGAGACGCCGAGCCGCTGGCACATCAGCGCGAGCTCGTTGGCCAGGGCGATGTTCACCTGCCGGAACGTGTTCTCGTAGAGCTTCGCGAGCTCGGCCACCCGGGTCGACCCGCACGGGATCACCGTCTCGCAGACCTGGTCGAAGAGCAGCGCGGTACGGCGGACGCACTCCTCGGTGACGCCGGAGACGAGCTTGGGCGTCGTGTGCAGGTTCCAGCCGGCCGTGTTGGCCGGATCGACCCGCTCGGGCGCGTAGCCGACGTAGAAGTCGCGGCCGACGGTGCCGCCGGTCGCGCGCTCGAGCGTCGACACGACGAGCTCGTCGGTCGTGCCGGGGACGGTGGTGGACTGGAGGATGACGAGCTGGCCCGGGACGAGCCGCCTGGCCACCGACTCGACCGCGGCGACGACGTGGGAGAGGTCGGGCGTGCGGGTCTTCGAGAGCGGGGTGGGGACGCAGATGATGAACGCGGCGGCCTCGCCGACCCGGTCGTAGGTCGTCGCGGCGGAGACACGGCCGTCGAGCGCGGCCAGCTCGGAGTCGCTCAGGTCGGTCAGGTAGGACCGGCCGGCGTTCACCGATGCGACCCGGTCGGGGTCGAGGTCGATGCCGAGCACCTCGAAGCCGGCGCCGGCGAACCCGGTTGCGAGCGGCAGGCCCGCGTAGCCGAGGCCGATGATGCCGATCTTCGCCGTTCGCGCGCCGACTACCTCGTCGAATGACGGCGCGGCGACTGCGACTGACTCTCCCCCCATGGTGACCCCCGTAAACGTGTTCGTCGGACGATTCAGCCGGCCATCCATCGGCAGCGACCGCGGCCGATCGCGTAAGGAGACTGTTAGATGTCGCCCTTCAGGAGCCAGATTGCGGTAATTCGCCCTACGCGACTTTCCAAGCTATTGGGATAACCGGTGAAGAAACGGGGTCAGACCCCTTTTATTCACGGCGGCGGTTAGAGTCGGCGGGCATGCCTCCCGGCGACCACCTGCTCGAGTTCGCGATCACGGCCTTCGTGCTGATCGTCGTGCCGGGGCCGAGCGTGCTCTTCGTCGTCAGCCGCGGGGTGGCGCTGGGGCGCAAGGCCGCGCTCGCGACCGTGGCCGGCAACACCGCCGGCGTGATGGTGCAGGCGATCCTCGTCGCCCTCGGTCTGGGGGCGCTGGTCGAGCGCTCCGACGCCGCGTTCACCGCGGTCAAGCTGATCGGCGCCGTCTACCTCGTGGTGCTCGGCCTGCGCATGCTCCGAAACCGCCACGGCCTGGCCGCCCTGCACGACGCGACCGAGGTGCCCAGGGGCACCCGCCGGATCGTGCGCGAGGGCTTCATCGTCGGCTTCACGAATCCGAAGGCCGTCGTCGTCTTCACCGTGGTCATTCCGCAGTTCGCCGATCCGTCACGCGGCCACGTGCCGCTGCAGCTGCTCGTCCTGGGCATCGTCTTCCTCACGATCGGCGTGATCTCCGACAGCGCGTGGGCGATCGCCTCCGGCTCGGCCCGCACCTGGATCGCGCGCTCGCGCGGGCGGCTCGAAGCGCTCGCGGGCGCCGGCGGCGTGGTGCTGATCGGCCTCGGCCTGCGCCTGGCCGTCACCGGCCGGAAGGATTAGGTGCAGGCGGTGGTGCCGGAGTCGAGGACGGCGCCGGTCGTCGACACCATCTTCCACGTGTAGCCGGCGGGGTGGAGGGTCAGCTCGAGGACGCCGAAGTCGCCGCCGGCGCTGGCCTGGACATTGGTCGACCCGTTCATCGAGCCGTGATCCTCGCCGCCCGTGCCGACGATGAACTCGCGCACCCCGTCCGGGTCGGCGTTGCCGTTCGCGTCCTGGGGGGCGAAGCGCGCGTACGTGTGGATGTGCCCGTTCAGGATGATGTCGGCGTTCGCGGCCCGCAGCGTCTGCCAGAAGTAGGCGTACTTCGAGCTCGTGATGCCGCCGCCGTTGTAGTACGGCTCGTGCCAGTAGGCCAGGGTGCACCTGCTCGTGCCGAGATGCGACGTCAGGAACTGGCCCTGCGGTGAGCCGGCGTCGCAGCCGCCGACGTTCTGGCACTCGCCGTTCAGGGCGATCATGTGCCATGCGCCGATGTTCCACGCGTAGTCGCCCTGCGCGTTCCCGGCCGCGGCGCCGAAGTAGCGGAAGTAGCCTGCGGCGTTCGGTGAGCAGCCGCTGCCGCCGCTCGTCTGGTACTCGTGGTTTCCGGGGGCCGGGTGGATCTTGGCCTTGAACCGGCCCCACGACGGGTCGAACGACGCCTGGAAGGCGCTGAAGCCGCCGCATCCGTACTGGTCGTCGCCGAGGGTGAGCACGGCCGCGATCGCCGGGTCGTCCTGGATGATGGCCGACGTCGCCATCTGCTGGCAGGCCGCCGCGGTGCCCTTCCCGCCGTTGAAGCTGGCGGAGGTGGGATCGCAGGCGATGTCGCCGGCGGCGGCGACGATGGGGTCGCCGGCGGCCGGCATGACCACGGTCTTCTGGGCCGTGCGGGCCGAGCGGTTGCCGGACGCGTCGAAGGCGTCGATCGCGTAGCTGTAGGTCTTCCCGGCCACGGCCGTCTTGTCGAGGAAGGTCGTCGTCGCTGCCCCGAACACCGTCGCCCGGAAGACGCCGCCGCGGTAGATCGTGTAGCCCGCGACGGCGCGGTTGTCGGTCGATGCATTCCAGGCCAGCGCGACCCGCGTCTGCGACGCCGCCTGGGCGGTGAATCCGGTAGGCGCGGCCGGCGGGCTGGCGTCGTCCGACGGCGAGGTCAGGCTGAGGGCGTCGACCTGGAAGCTATCGCCCGCGACCGCGCGCGAGGTCTGCACGACCCGGAACGAGATCGTGTCGCCGGCCCGCTTGGCGGTGTAGTTGACCGTCGGGAAGGCGCGCCATGCGTCGACGGGCTTGATGCAGCCGGAGCTCTGCCCGGCGACGCGCCCGGCGGGCGTCATCTCGAGCAGCTTCAGGCAGACGGTGCGGCCGACCCGGCCGGAGCGCACGTCGCCGCGGGCGCGGTACAGGCGGCCGGCGGTGCTGGGCGTCGGGTTCGGGCTCGCGACGATCGAGTAGCTCGTGCCGCTCGTGCGGAGGGCGCGGACCGCGTGCCCGCCGCCGCGGCCGTCGGGCCGCACGCTGAGCGTGGCGCGAACTCCCTTCCAGCCGGTCAGCGAGCCTGACCCCGCGCCCTCGAACCCGCCGTTCGGCAGCAGGTTCGTGGTTGCGAACGCCGAGCCCGCCGACATGGCGACGGCAAGGACGGACACCGCGAGAACCGCAGATCGGAGACGTGTGCTCGACACCCGTCACCAGCATGCGGCCACTTGGCGAACAGGTCAACACTTCAGCGCTCGAGCGGCATGACCACGTCGGCCTGCTCGGTGACGAGCGGGTCGTGGGTGGCGCAGACGATGGTGGCGCCATGCAGGCGGGCGGCGTCGGCGAGCATGCGCGCGACGACGGCCGCGTTCACCTGGTCGAGCCGCGAGGTCGGCTCGTCGACCAGGAGCAGGTCGGGCTCGCAGGCGAGAGCGCGGGCGATCGCCACGCGCTGGCGCTCGCCGGCCGAGAGCCGCGCCACGCGGTGCTCGAGGCGGTGGCCGAGCCCGACGCGGGAGAGCCAGGTCGCGGCCGTCTCGGTGGCCGCCTCGCCCTCGCCGAGCCCCCGCATCGCCATCGCCAGGGTCACGTTCTCGGTGGCCGAGAGGTAGTCGACGAGCCCCGCCTCCTGCGCGACGACGGCCACATGATCGCGCCGGAAGGCTGCCGCCGCGGCCCGGTCGAGCCCGCCGATCGAGCTCCCCAGCACGGCCACTTCGCCCGAGGTCGGGTGCTCCATCCCGGCCAGGAGCCGCAGCACGGTGCTCTTGCCCGAGCCCGACCGGCCGGTCAGCGCCGTCATCCTGCCCGACTCGAACGTCGCGCCGAAGCCGTCGAGCACGACCCGCGCCCGCCGGCCCTCGCCGTAGCGCATGGTGACGTCGCGCAGCTCGGCCGCGGCCGTCGGCGCCGGTCGCTCGGGTGCGGGCATGGGGACAGCCGGCTCGGGGACGGGGGTGGCGGCAGGCCCGGCGGGCGTGATCAGGATGCCCTGGTCGTGCCGCTCCGCCCGCGCCAGCCGGCCGACGCCGGCGTCGCGCAGGAGCTCCTCGGGCAGCCGCAGCCAGCCGCCGCTGCCGACGACGATCGCGCTCGCGCCGCCGGCCGACGCCTCGTCGCTCAGGCGGCCGTCGCGGATGTGGACGGTGCGGTCGGCGACGGTGGTCGCCGCCGGGTCGTGGCTGACGAGGACGACCGTCGCGCCGTCGTCGCGGGCCAGCTCGGCGATCAGCTCGTAGGCGACCGCGACGTTCTTCGCGTCGAGCTCGCCGGCCGGCTCGTCGGCCAGCAGGAGGGCGGGGCGGTGGGCCACGGCCGCGCAGATCGCGACCCGCTGCTGCTCGCCGCCCGAGAGCCTCCCCGGCGGCGTCTCCGCCGCATCGGCGAGGCCCACCCGCTCGAGCAGCTCGGCGGCCCGCCGGTCGCGGTCGGCGGCGGCCACGCCGAGCATGGCCAGCTGGAGGCCGACGATCTCGCGGCAGCGCAGCTCCGGCGGGAGCGAGCGGTGGTAGTGCTGGTCGACGATCCCGAGCGAGCGCGCCCGCAGGGAGGCGGCGCGGCGGGGGCGCAGCTCGGCCATGTCGTGCCCGAGCACGCGGGCGGTGCCCGCCGACGGCCGCTCCAGGCCGGCCAGGATCCGAAGCAGCGTGCTCTTGCCCGACCCGCTCGGGCCCAGCACGGCGACCACCTCGCCGGGGTCGACGTGCATCGTCAGACCCTGGAGCGCCGCCGCCTCGCCCTCGGCGCTTCTGTGGATGCGGAAGAGGTCGCGGGCGTCGATGACGGGGGTCACGGCCCGCCCCCGATCCGGCCGGGCACCGGCGCCCGGAAGGCGGTGCGGGCGAATGCCCATACGAGCGCGAGGCCGCAGACGGCGAAGGCCAGCAGGCCGGCCATGACCGTCGCCCAGTCCTGGACGCCTCGCAGCGGGGGCTCGGCCGTCGCGGCGCCGGCGCCGAGCGAGACGAGGTCGATGACGAGCCGCTCGAGCACGAGGCCGAGGACGACGCCGCCGACGATGCCGGTCACGACCAAGGCTGCCGCGCGCAGCACGAGGTGGCGGCGCAGCGCGGGCGGGCCAACGCCCATCGCCTCGAGGTCGACCAGGTGGTCGCGCTCGTCGCCGAGGTCGGCGGCGCACACCAGGACGAGCCCGGCGACGCCGAGCACGAGCGCGAGCAGGGCGGACATCGCCAGGACGTCCAGCAGGCCGCGGGCGAGCGGCTCGGAGGCGAGCCGGGCCTGGACGGCGTCGCGGGAGCGCAGCTCGAGGGCGGAGAAGGGCCGCTTCCGAAGCGCCGCATCGACTCGGTCGCGCTGGGCCGACGCCACGGCCAGCCAGATCTCGGCGGGCGTCGCCGCGCCGGGGGCGTCGGCGTTGAGCGCCGTCGCCAGCTCGGCCTCGTCCGCCACGACGAACTCACCGCCCGCGGTGGGGAAGCGGTGCGCGACAGCCGCGATCTTCACCGTGAGCGCGACGGCGCCCTCGACCGTCATGTGCAGGACGCCGTCGGGGCCGGCGAGCGCCGCAAGGCCCGGGCTCGCCACCACCGGCACCGCCTTGCCGTCGGTCGGCTGGCGGGGCCGGAAGAGGCCGTTCGTGCTGCCGTCGAGCGCATACCGCAGGCCCGCCCCGGGAACGACCGACGGCCGGGCGGTGCCGCGCGTGACCCAACCTCGCCAGTCGGTCACGGGCGCGGCGGCGGCCTCCAGGGGCCCCAGGCGCAGGCGCCCGCGGGCGACGATGGTCAGCCCGCCCTCGATGCCCTGGTGGGCGAGGGCCTGGGCGTCGTTGAAGCGCAGGGCCACGATCAGGCCCACGACCTTGCCGCCGCGGTCGGCCTCGGGCAGGTTTGCCCGCAGCGTCGTGGCGCCCCTGGTCGTGTCGCCGAGCGGGACGTTTTCGAAGTCGCCCCTGGGGGTCTCGATGGCGAGGGCGAGGTTCACCGGGCGGCCGTCGGTGGTCACGGCCAGCGAGACGCTCGAAGCGCCCGGCGGGAGCGGCGCGCCGTGCAGCGCCGGCGGATGGGCCGGCCGCAGCCGGTGCACGACCTCCTCCTGGGAGACCGAGGCGAAGTCGCCGCGCCAGCTGCGGATCGACGCGATGGCGCCGGCAGGGACGCCGAGGACGCTCGCCTGGGCCGGCTGGCCGGGCGCCGGAGCCGTGGCGCCCAGCCGTACGACGGGCGCGGCCAGCGTCCCCGGTGCCACCCCGCGGTAGGCCGAGAGCGGCGCCGCCTGGAGCGGCAGCCGCAGCGCCGGACCCTCGGACAGCGTGTAGTCGAGCGGCACCTGGAAGGCGGCCTGGTCGTGCTCGCCCTGGGCGAGCGTCGCCCGGTAGGCGACCGCGAACACGCCGAGCCCGATGCCGGCCACGAGGAACGCGGCGGCGAGCGTCGGCCGGCCGCCCTCGCGGCCGAGCGAGACGATGGCCAGGCGCACGCTGGGCGGCCCGTGGCGGAGGCCGCGCCCGGCCAGCCGCAGCAGCGGCCCGATCAGCCGGGCGGTGACGATCGCCCCGGCGATCGCGACCAGACCCGGCAGCAGGGCGAGCAGTGGATCCGATCCCGACTCGAGCGACGTCGAGCTCGCGCTGCCGCGGGCGGCGGCCAGGGCGACCGCGCCGACGATGGCGAGGGCCGCCAGGTCGAGCCCGCGCACCGGCCCGAGGCGCAGGTCGGCGCCGGACGTGCGCTCGGCCGTGACCAGGATCGCGGCGCCGGCGATCCACGCGACGACGATCGCGGCGATGCCCGGGCCCGACAGCAGCGTGTGGCGCAGGACGGCCCCGGCGGCGACGTCCGCCCGCTCGGCGGCGATCGCGACCCCGACGGCGGCCACGACGGCGCCGAAGATCGCCCCGGCGAGCGTGATCCAGGCCGCCTCGACCCAGGCGAACGTCCACAGCTGGCCGAGCCGGGCGCCGTGGCGCTCGAGCCGCGCCCACTCGGTGCCGGCGTCGCGGCGCAGGCCGGCTGCGGCCAGGAGCACGAACCCGAGCAGGAGCGCCGCCGCCCCGCCGCCCACGAGCTGCATCCGCCGCGCCGCGACGTCGTCCGCCGCGCGCAGGGCGACGAGCGTGTTGGTCGGCCCGGTCAGCCCGAACGGCGTCCCCAGCAGGCGCACGTGCTGGGCAGCCGTCGCCTCACGGTCGAGTAGGCCGGTGATCTCCCAGTCGTGCAGGGCCTTCGGGTCGATCGGCGTCGTCCAGCCGTACGCCCGGTAGACGGCCGAGAACACGGGTAGGGCGGAGAGCTCGGACACGCCGCCCGCCAGCAGCACCGGCGGCGGGCCGCCCTTGGCCTGGTGGCTGCTGCGGGTGAGCGGCGCCAGCGTCACCGGCAGCGGGCCCGCTGTGCGGCCGACGACGACGAGGTGCAGGCCCGGCTCGGCCATCGCCGTCACCGGGGTGCCGCCGGCCTGGAGCACCTCGCACCGGGCCGGCGCGCAGGAGCGGGGGAGGCGGCCCGAGCGCAGCCGCACCCACCGCGCCGGGTCGTCGATCGCGCCGAGGTCGGCGAGGCGCCCGCCGAGGTTCAGCTCGGGAAACGCGACCGTGCGCGCGGGCGGCGTCGGCCCCAGCCGGGCCAGCGCGCGGGTCGCTGCGCGGTCGATCTCGCCGTATCCGCCCGCCGGGGGCGTCCCCTGCCACGTGGCCGTGAAGCTGCGCTGGGCGACGGGCAGGTCCTCGAGCGCGGCCCGCAGGCTGCGGTCGGCCGTGATCGTGGAGCCGCCGACGACCCCTCCCAGGGCCGCCGCGGCGACCGCGACGCCGATCGCCACGAGGCCGCCGCGGCCCGGCCGCGCGCGCGCTCGCGCCGCCGCCACCCGAAGCGGCGCCCAAGCCGCCCGCGATCGGGCTCCCACATCGGCGCGAATCTCCAACCGGGGAGAATGTTCGCGCCTCGGCTCGGCTGTCACAAGCGCGAATCCGCGAGCGCGGTGTTCACGCCTCGCGAACTGCCCGCAGCCGCCGCTCGCTTCCCGGGCGCTCCGCGAGGTCGGCGAAGACCGCCACGGAGGCGTCGACGAATGCCTGCATCGGCGCCGTCACGTTGCGGTCGCGGTGCCACGCCAGCGCCAGCGTGCGCGGCGGCACGTCGCGGGAGAGGTCGAACGCGACCGTGCGCCCGTCGCCTGGATCGAAGCCCAGTCCCGGCATGACGGCGACGCCCACACCGGCGGCGACGAGCGCCTGTACGGTGGCGTTCACGTCGGAACGGAAGGCGAAATGGGGCTCCTCGCCGGCGGCCCGGATCTGATCCTCGACCCGGCGCAGGCCGCGGCACTGGGTGTGCCCGATCAGCTCGAGGTTGCCGATCTCGGAGAGCGTGGGACAGTGGGGCCGGTGGGCGAGCGGCGAGTCGCTGCGCACGATCAGCACGTAGGGGTCGACCAGCAGCGGCAGCGTCTCGTAGGGGCCGGGCGGTGCGGGCAGCTCGACGAACGTGAGGTCGAGCTCGGCCGACTCGACTCCGCCGTACAGGTCGAGGTCGGTCTCGGACTCGCGCGGCTGGATGCGTACGAGCGGATAGTCGCGGCCGAACCGGCGGACGATGTCGGGGAGCGCGCGGATGCCGACGCTCTGCGTGATCCCGACCCGCAGCGGCACGGCCGCCTCGTCGTCCAGCGCGGCCATGTCGGCCTGGGCGGCGCGCAGCCGGGCGAGGATGGCATCGGCGTGGTCGAGCAGCACCCGGCCGGCCTCGGTGAGCTCGATGCCGGCGCCGCGGCGGCGGCGCACCAGCGGGCGGCCGACGGCGCGCTCGAGCGCGCCCACGTGGGCGCTCACGCCGGAGGGCACATAGCCGAGCTCGGCGGCGGCGCCGCGGAACGAGCCCGCCTCGGCGACGGCGCGGAGCGTGGCCAGGTGGCGCGGCTCGATGCCCAGCCAGCGCGGCTCACCGCCGCTCATGCCGGGATCCCGCTCCAGTACGGCCCCACCGCGCCCAGCACGGCGTCGATGGCGGCGTCGCCGCGGTCGGGGTCGTCCGGCAGGTAGGCCAGCGGATCGTCGAGCAGCCTGCCGGTGAGAAGCACGCCCTCGAGCGTCGCGTGCATGCAGAAGGCCGAGTAGGTGCGCCCGTAGCCGCCCTCCTGCACGAGCACGAGCCGGCCGTCGCAGCGCTCGTCGGCGAACCGGCGGGCGGCGGCGCCGAGGTCGCGGAAGCCGTCCATCGTCACGGACATCCGGCCGTTGGGGTCGTACTGGCTCGCGTCCTGCCCGCAGGCGATCACGAGCAGGCCGGGGTCGAAGCTTCCGAGCAGCGGCTCGACGACGCGTGACCAGGCCCGCCGGTAGCCCTCGTCGCCCGTGCCCAGCGGCAGCTCGACGTTCACGTTTCGGCCGGCTCCGTCGCCTTCGCCGAGCTCGTCCGGAGCACCGGTCTGGGGATGGTGCGGCCCCCACGAGCCGTGGCCCATGTGGAGCGAGATCGTGACGACGTCCGGGCGCGTCCAGAAGCACTCCTGGGTGCCGTTGCCGTGGTGCACGTCCCAGTCGACGACGGCGACCCGCTCGACGCCGCGGCGGCGGGCCAGCTCGGCGCAGAGCGACGCGTTGGAGAAGAGGCAGTAGCCGTCGGCCTGGGCCGGCTGGCAGTGGTGCCCCGGCGGGCGCACGAGCGCGTAGGCCCGGCTGCACTCGCCGGCGAGGACGGCCTCGGTGGCGGCGAGCGCCGTGCCCGCCGAGCCGAGCGCCGCTCCCCACGAGGCGGGGACGACCGGAGTCGACTGGGTCAGGATCGCCGGACCCGAGGCACAGGCGGCTTCGACCGAGTCGATGTAGCTCGACGGGTGGATGAGCTCGAGCTCCGCGCGGGTTGCGTGGCGGCCGGCGTGCCACTCCAGGTGCGGCGCGATCGGGCCGTTTCGCAGGGCCGAGCGGATGTTGCGGATCCGCTCCGGGTTCTCCGGGTGCAGCTCGGGCACCTCGATCAGCGGCGTCGGGGGCTGGTCGAACATGCCCGACCCCGTGTCGTGGGCGAGCGCCTCGTCGTGCCAGTAGACGCGCATCCGCCGATCCTAGAGCAACCGGTCAGGGATGGGAGGGGCCAGGCCCCGCGCGCGGGGCCTGGCCCGGGGGCGCTGATCCTACGAGGGTTTCAGCTCCGACATCGAGCTGATGATGTGACGCAGATCGCGCTTCGCAACGGCCTTCGTGGAGACCGGCGAGGCGACGTGGATGCTGACGACGTAGGTATCAGGGCCTGATCTGAAAATGGCCGCGATGTGACCTGAGTGAGATGCATGATTCTTGTCGTAGAAGTGCACGACGTGGCCCGCGATCTTCTCCGAGGCGGGCTCCTCTCCGCCGAAGCACGGGACGCCTTCGCATTTGGGCGGGAACGTCCCCGGCGGATAGCCCTCGAAGATGACGTGTACGAGCTGACCCTCCTCGAGCCACGCGTATCCGAGCTGCCACTGGTGCTGCTCGACCCGGGCCGAATTCCACTGCCCGTGGATGATCGCGTCGATCGGGCTTGGCATCCACCCCGGGCACCACACGGGCATGCCGACCGTGTCCGTCCACTTCTGCCAGCCGGCCTTCCAGGTCTTGGAACATCCCGATGCGACCGCCGGATTGGATCCTGAATCGGACGAACCGGATCCGCAACCGGCGGAAATGACGGCAACCGCAACGAGGAGTACCATTGCGCGGCGATGCCAGAGCTTGTCGGCAGCGAACGGATTCGTAGGCGGTGCGCTTGCTCCCATCCGCTCGTGATGGTAAATACCCCATCTCGCGCCCGCGCCGGTCCGGTTCGGGAGAGGGTTTTTAATCCGCAGTGGGAGGAGATCTCATGAGAAGTGTTTCAGGCCGCGCCATGATGGTCGCGGCCGTCGCGCTCTCGCTCGCCGTGGCCGCAGGATGCGGCTCCAGCGGCGGCAGCAGCGGGAGCGGTGGGAACAGCGGCGCGTCTGGCGGGGCGACTCCGGTCAACTCGTCGACGTGTGCGGCTCCGGTCGGGAGCGGCAAGTACGAGATCGTCTCCGACCTCCCAATGCAGGGTGCGTCGTCGCATCAGACGAAGCAGATGGTCCAGGCCATCGAGATGGTCCTGAAGCAGAACAACTACAAGATCAACGGCATGACCATCCAGTACCAGGCGTGCGACGACTCGACCGCCCAGGCTGCGACGTGGGACTCCGCCACGTGTAGCGCGAACGCGAACGCGTACGCACAGGATCCGTCCGTCATCGGCGTGATCGGGACGTTCAACTCGGGTTGTGCCGAGCTCGAGGTCCCGGTGCTGAACCGCGCCCCCGGCGGCATGGTGGCCATGGTCAGCCCGGCCAACACGTGGCCCGGCTTGACGCAGAAGACCAAGACGCCGGGCGAGCCGGACAAGTACTACCCGACCGGCCAGCGCAACTACGCCCGCGTCGTCGCTGCGGACAACTTCCAGGGCCCGGCGCTTGCTGAGACCGCCAAGGGTCTCGGCGTGAAGAGCGTCTACATCCTGAACGACAAGCAGGCCTACGGCCTGGGCGTCGCGACGTACTTCAAGGACGCGGCCAAGAAGCTCGGCATTCAGATCAAGGGCTTCGCGGCGTACAACACGAAGACGGGGACGAACTACCAGGCCCTGATGCAGCAGATCGGCTCCACGCACCCCGACGCGATCATGGTCGGCGGACTGGTCTGCGAGAACGGCGGCCAGCTGATCAAGGACAAGGTGTCCGTGCTCGGCCCGAACACCGGCAAGGTCAAGCTGCTGCTGCCGGACGGGTTCACGACCCAGTCCACCATCGACACGGCCGGCGCGGCCAACGCCGAGGGCCTGTACGCCTCGGTGGCCGGTGTCCCGCCGGACCAGCTGAAGGGCGCGGGTGCGCAGTTCGTGACCGACTTCACGAACACGTACCACCCGGATGCACTCGACCCGTACACCCCGTACGCGGCCGCGGCGACCCAGGTGCTCCTGAACGCCATCAAGGCCTCCGACGGGTCGCGGTCGGACATCGCCAAGCACCTGTTCGGCGTGAACGTCACCGACAGCGTGCTCGGCAACTTCGCCATCGACCAGAACGGCGACACCAACCAGGGCTCGATGACGGTTGACGTCGCGAAGGGCGGCAAGCTCGTCACCTACAAGGTGCTGACGCCGCCGGCAAACCTGGTGGAGACCTTCCACTAGACATGGAGACGACCGGAGAGCGCCGCCAGTGACGACTCGCGTGCAGACCGCGCGGCGTCCGATGCTGGCGGCGCTCCCCCGGTTCTCCCAGCAGATCAACAGGGTCGCGCAGTGGATCGTCGTCGGCCTGTTCGGGGTGTGGATCGTCGGGAACATCCTGAGCGCGCCGCAGCAGGTGCTGAGCGTCCTCCTGCTCGGCATCACCTACGGCGCCATCTACGCGCTCGTGGCCCTCGGCTACACCCTGGTCTACGGCATCATCGAGCTGATCAACTTCGCCCACGGCGACGTGTTCATGCTCGGCACCATGGTCACCATCACCGTCGCCAACGGCTGGCTGGGCCTCGACGGCACACAGGCGTGGTACACGACGATTCCGCTCCTGCTTCTCACGCTCGCGGCCGCCATGGCCTTCTGCGGCGGGCTGAACGTGGCCATCGAGCGGGTCGCCTACCGGCCGCTGCGCAATGCCCCCAAGCTGGCGCCGCTGATCACGGCCATCGGCATGTCGTTCCTGCTGCAGAACGTCGGCGCCGCCATCTGGGGCTTCAACGAGCGCCCGCTCACGTCGACCGGCGCCAGCATCTTCCCCACGAGCACCCTGTTCACCGTCGGCGGGTTTCCGTATCGCGAGAAGTCGCTCCTGGTCGTGCTGATCACGATCCCGGTGCTGCTCGTGCTCAGCTATCTGGTGCGGAACACGAAGCCGGGCAAGGCCATGCGCGCAGTCGCCCAGGACATGGACGCGAGCCGCATGATGGGCATCGACGTCGATCGCACGATCGCGTTCACGTTCGCGCTCGGCGGAGCGCTCGCCGGCGCGGCCGGGCTGCTCTTCGTGATGTTCCAGACGTCGACCCGGTTCGACCTCGGGTTCCAGCTCGGCCTGTTCGCCTTCACCGCAGCCGTGCTCGGCGGGATCGGCAACCTCACCGGCGCCGCCCTCGGCGCGCTCGTGATCGGCCTGATCCAGGCGTTCAACGAGGGCCTCTCCTGGCACACGCCGGGGACCGACTGGACGGAGTCGATCATCTTCGCCATCCTCATCCTCGTGCTCGTGTTCCGGCCGCAGGGCCTGCTCGGCGAGGCGACGGCGGACAGAGCATGATGGAGCGCCTCGGCCTGGGCGACGCGTGGTCCAAGGTGCCGAGGCCGATGCGGCACGGGCTGCTCCCGGCCGTGGTCGCACTGCTCCTCGTCCTCTACCCGTCGTACTACAGCGACCTCACGTCGCTGATCGGGACGAACAGCACCGAATCGCAGCTCATCCCGACCGTGCCGACGATGGTCATCATGACGGTCTACGTGGTCATGGCCCTCGGCCTGAACGTGGTGGTCGGCTATGCAGGCCTGCTCGACCTCGGCTACGTCGCGTTCTACGCGGCCGGCGCCTACGTCGCCGGCTGGTTCGCGACCCAGCAGTTCACGCCGCACGACGTCCATCTCGCGTCGGTCGGGGTGCCGCACTCGGTGCAGGGCATCCACATAAACGTGTGGTTCCTGCTCCTTGTCGGAGCGGTGTTCGCGGCACTCTTCGGCATCGTCATCGGTCTGCCGACGCTGCGCCTGCGCGGCGACTACCTCGCCATCGTCACGCTCGGATTCGGCGAGATCGTGCCGCAGGCCGTGAACAACGGCGACAACTGGTTCGGGCACAACATCACGAACGGACCCAACGGGCTCACACCGATCGACGCGCTCGGATTCGGATCGCTGCACAACCAGTGGGCGTTCCTGCCGAGCGTGTACTACTCGGTCACGAACGCGACCTCCTACTACTACTGGACCGGTCTCGCGCTCGTCGCGTTCACGCTGTTCTGCTGCATCCGCATCCGCGACTCCCGGCTCGGTCGCGCGTGGGTGGCCATCCGCGAGGACGAGATCGCTGCGGCCGCGATGGGCGTCCCGCTCATGCGCACCAAGACGCTCGCCTACGCGATCGGCGCGTTCTTCGGCGGCATGGCCGGTTGCTTCTACGCGATCTACAAGAGCTCGACGTTCCCGGGCGACTTCTCGCTGAACATCTCGATCACCGTGCTCTGCATGGTGATCCTCGGCGGCATGGGCAACGTCTGGGGCGTCTGCCTGGGCGGTGCGGTGCTCTCCTACCTGAACTACCAGGGCCTCGAGGCGGTCGGCAACAACTTCAACAACATCGCCGGCACGAGCTTCAACGTCCCCCAGTACACCTACGGCATCTTCGGGCTGATCATCGTCGTCATGATGCTGCTGCGGCCGCAGGGGCTGATACCCGGGCAGCGCCGCAAGGTCGAGCTCGAGCTCGGCGTCGAGGGCGGGTCCATGTACGAAGCCAGCGCGCAATGAGCGAGACCGAAAACCTGCTCGAGGCGAGGCAGCTGCGCAAGGAGTTCGGTGGCCTGGTCGCGTGCAACGACGTGGACTTCGCCGTCCCGCGGGGCGCGATCGTCAGCCTGATCGGGCCGAACGGCGCCGGCAAGACGACGTTCTTTAACATGCTCACGGGCGTCTACACGCCGACGAGCGGCGAGATCCTCTTCAACGGCCACGACGTGGCCGGGCTCCCGCCGCACGCGGTCACCCACATGGGCGTGGGGCGGACGTTCCAGAACATCCGCCTCTTCCCGACGATGACGAGCATGGAGAACGTGCTCGTCGGCATGCACTCGCGGATCAAGGGCGGCATCGTCCGCTCGATCCTGCGGACACCGGGCCTGCGGCGCGAGGAGCGCGAGGCCGCCGAGCGCGCCCGCGAGCTGCTGCGCTACTGCGAGCTGCCCAAGTCGGCCGACGAGTCCTACGCGATGCACCTCTCCTACGGCGACCAGCGCCGGCTCGAGGTGGCGCGGGCGCTCGCGACCGATCCGAAGCTGCTGCTCCTGGACGAGCCGACGGCCGGGATGAACCCGCAGGAGAGTGCCCAGTTCACGTCGTTCGTCAGCAAGGTGCGCGACGAGCGCGGCGTCACGGTGCTCCTGATCGAGCACGACATGAAGGTCGTCATGGGCATCTCCGAGCGGGTGACGGTGCTCGACTACGGGCAGAAGATCGCCGAGGGCTCACCGGCCGAGATCCAGGCCGACGAGCGCGTCATCGAGGCCTACCTCGGGAGCGGCGCCACGTCGGCGGCCGGCGGGGAGCCGGCGGGCGCATGAGCAGCAACGGCGCCCCGCTGCTCGAGCTCGAGGACGTCCACACCTACTACGGGACGATCGAGGCGATCAAGGGCATCTCGCTGACGGTGAACGAGGGCGAGGTCGTGACGCTGATCGGCGCCAACGGCGCCGGGAAGTCGACGACCCTGCGATCGATCCAGGGCATCAACAAGCCCAAGCGCGGGCGGATCCTCTTCAAGGGTGAGGACATCGTGGGCCGGCCGCCGCACGAGATCGTCCGGATGGGGATCAGCCAGTCGCCCGAGGGGCGGCGCCTGTTTGCTCGTATGACCGTGCTCGAGAACCTGGAGATGGGAGCGTTTCAGCGCACCGACAAGTCGGGCGTGAGCGAGGATGTCGCCCGGGTGTTCGATCTGTTCCCGCGCCTCGCCGAGCGCCGGGCCCAGAAGGCGGGGACGCTTTCCGGGGGCGAGCAGCAGATGTGTGCCATGGGGCGGGCGCTGATGGCCCGGCCGAAGCTGCTTTTGCTGGACGAGCCGTCGATGGGCCTCGCTCCGGTGCTCGTCGAGCGGATCTTCGAGATCGTCACCGAGATCAACTCGCAGGGCACCACGATCCTGCTCGTCGAGCAAAACGCGCTGATGGCCCTCGACGTCGCGAAGCGCGGCTACGTGCTCGAGACCGGCGTCGTGGCGCTCACCGACGACGCGGCGGCGCTGCGCACGAACGAGCGCGTGCGCAAGGCCTACCTCGGCCTCAGCTGACGCCGGGCGACACGGCTAGCGGTCGGCGCGCGGAGCTCCGGGCCACCAGGCCTGCTGGCGCTCGCCCTGGGGGCGCGAATCGACCCCGAAGCGCAGCGACAGCGGTCCGACGACCAGGAGCAGAATGAGGATCACTGCTAGTCCCATGCGTGTATCATCGGCACCGATGTCCATTAGTACAAATCGAGATAACGGTGGTTTCCATCATGGAACCTGATCCTTGGCTCGGCGTCGAGCTGCGCCATCTGGCGGCGCTCGAGGCCATCGCGGAGCACGGCTCGTTCGGGCGCGCGGCGAACGCGCTCGGCTACACCCAGTCGGCCGTCAGCCAGCAGCTGGCGACGCTCGAGCGGCTCGTCGGCGTCCGCCTCGTCGAGCGGCCCGGCGGGCCCCGTCCCGTGGAGCTGACCGAGGCCGGCCGCCTGCTCCTGCACCACGCCGAGGCCATCGTCGCGCGGCTGCACGCCGCCCGCGCCGACCTCGACGCCCTCCGCGGCGGCGAGGCGGGCACCCTGCGGGTGGGCGCGTTCCAGAGCGCCGGCGCGCGCATCCTGCCCGAGCTCCTGCGCCGCTTCACGGCGGCCTGGCCGCGGGTCGAGATCCGGCTCGAGGAGGCGGAGGACGAGGGCCTTCTGAGCGGCATCGAGGACGGCGGGCTCGACCTCGCCTTCGTGATGCTGCCCGTCGAGGATCCCGCCGTCGAGACGGTCGAGCTCGTGCGCGACCCCTACGTGCTCGTCACCCAGGCCGACTCACCGCTCGCGCGCGCGAGCACGCCGCCGACCTTCCGCGAGATCGGCGCGATGCCGCTGATCGGCTATCGCACCTGTCTGGGCGGGCAACAGGTCGAAGACCGGCTGCGCGCCGCCGGGGTGGCGCCACGGATGGCGTTCCGCTCGGACGACAATGCGACGCTCCAGGCGATGGTGGCGACCGGCATCGGGATCGCGCTGGTGCCGCGGCTGACCGTCAACGAGGCCGATCCGCGGATCGCGGTGATCGAGCTCGGCGGCAGCGTGCCGCCGCGCCTGATCGGCCTGGCCTGGCATCGCGACCGGTACCGCTCGCCGGCCGCGCTCGCCTTCGTCGACGTCGCCCGCGAGCTCTGCTCGGAGCTCCAGGAAGCCGCGTAGCCAGGCCGGTCGGGCGGATGCGCTGCCCCTCCGGCGACGCGTGTACGCTACGCGCGTGAGCCAGCCGCCGAGCGAGCAGCGCAGCGTCTACGCCTGGCAGACGGCGATCGCCGTCGCGGTGCTCGGCACCGCCGCCGCGGTCGTCCTGATCGTCCTCTTCACGTACATGGACGACTACATCGGGTCGTTCTGGTCGCAGGTGATCTACTTCCTTGCCTTCTTCGGCGTGGTCATCGCCCTGGCGGAGCGCAGCCGGCGGATGGACCGGCGCCAGCCGGCGCGGCTCTCGGACGCCTCCCAGCCGGTGACCCCGGCCGGCCTGCCGGGCCCGTTCGTGGCGACCCAGGCCTTCGGCGTCCTCGGGGTGACGATGATCGTCGCCGGCGCCGTGATCGGCGGCAGCCGCGGCGTCATCTGGATCTTCTCGGGGATCGTGCTCGTGCTGGTCGGCGGCGTCGGGCTGGCCTTCTGGGCGGGCGCGTTGCTCACGCGGCGGGGCGCGGCCCGGGGGCGATGATCCGCGCGGCCGGCGGGGTCGTGCGCCGTGATGGGCTGATCGCGGTCGTCCACCGGCCGCAGCACGGCGACTGGTCGCTGCCGAAGGGCAAGCTCGAGCCCGGCGAGGACGACGCGACCGCGGCCGTGCGCGAGGTGCGCGAGGAGACGGGCCGCGAGGCGGTCATCGAGCGGGATCTCGGCACGGTCTCCTACGAGGTCGCCAGCGGCCGCCCGAAGACCGTCCGCTGGTATCTGATGACCGCCTGCGCCGACGCGATCGACACGGCCGACGACGTCGACGACGTGCGCTGGCTCGCCCCGGACGGCGTCGAGGAGCTCCTCACCTACGCCACCGACCGGGACGTGCTCGCCCGCGCGCGCAAGCATCTTTGACGCGGGGGAACCCATGGGTCCCCCCGCGTCGGGGATGTGGCGGGCCCTCGTGCGCTCCGGCGAGAGCGCGGTCTCGCCTCCGCCGCGGAAGGCGAAGTCCTCCGTCACAGCCACCCGGCCCGGCTGCGGCAAAGACGAACGGCGATGACCGCTCTGCGAGACTGAGGGTATGTTCGAACGGTTCACGGAGCGGGCCCGCCAGGTGGTCGTCCTCGCGCAGGACGAGGCCCGCACGCTGAAGCACGACTACATCGGCACCGAGCACATCCTGCTGGGCCTGCTGCGCGAGGAGGACGGCCTCGCTGCCCGCGTCCTGGAGACCCTCCACGTCACCGAAGAGGAGGTGCGTGCGCAGGTCGCCCGGATCGTCGCTCAGGGAGATGAGGTCGTCACCGGCCAGATCGCCTTCACTCCACGGGCCAGGAATGTGCTCGAGCTGGCGCTGCGGGAGTCGCTTTCGCTCGGCCATGACTACATCGCGACCGAGCACATCCTGCTCGGCCTCGTCCGCGAGAACGAGGGCGTCGCGGCACGCATCCTGCTCGAGTTCGACGCGGATGCCGAGACCATCCGAAACGAGGTCATCGGCCGGCTTCCGCCGCCGAGCCGGCGGGGACCGGACCGGATCCGGCAGGTCGTGATCGCATGCCCCGCGTGCGGCCAGGGGCTGGAGACGGTCATCCGCGAGAGGTCCGGCTCGAACCTCGACGTCTCCGCCGAGGGCGATCGCACCTGCCACAACTGCGGCAAGCGGTGGTCGATCGCCTACACCGTCTCGCTACGCGAGCTGTCCGGGTAGCGGCGGCTCTGCGAGACTGACGTCATGTTCGAACGCTTTACCGAGCGGGCCCGTCAGGTGGTCGTGTTGGCCCAGGATGAGGCGAGACTCCTCAAGCACAACTACATCGGCACCGAGCACATCCTGCTCGGCCTGCTGCGCGAGGAGGACGGGCTGGCGGCTCGCGTCCTCGACACCCTCGACATCACCGCCGACGAGGTACGCGCGCAGGTCGCTCGCATCGTCGGCCAGGGTGACGAGGTCGACACCGGCCAGATCCCGTTCACGCCGCGGGTGAAGAAGGTGCTCGAGCTGGCGCTGCAGGAGGCGCTCGAGCTCGATCACAACTACATCGGCACCGAGCACATCCTGCTCGGCCTGGTGCGGGAGGACGGCGGGGTGGGAGCGCGGATCCTGCGCGACTTCGACGCCGATCCGCAGAAGGTGCGCAGCGAGCTCATCCGGATGCTGTCCCGACCGGGGCGCCACGAGGAGATGGCGGCAAGGCCGCGACCTCGCCAGACCCCGCACCCTGCGCCATTCCTGCACGCCGGCAACCGGCCCGCCCAGCTGCTCGTCGCGTGCCCGGTCTGCGCCACGCCGATCGAGACGATCTCGATCGGCCAACCGAGCACGACGTTCGCCGTCGAGGCGCAAGGCGACCGCGACTGCGGCGTCTGCGGAGCACGCTGGACGATCGCCTACACCGTCTCGTGGAAGGCGCGGCCGGAGTAGCCGGCCCGGGCGCCGAGACCGATTCTCGGTCTTTGCGAACAATCCGAATCCGGACGTTCGCGGATGTCCGCAAAGTGCGGCAATTCGTTGCTTGCAAGCGGGTTTGCGACTCCCTAGTGTCCCCCCTGCGCCGCCGAGGGCAGCCGAGTAGAGCGAAGCCGGGCGGACGGGCCGTAGAGGCGACTCGAAAGTCCGTTCGACCGGGGGACGAAAGGCAAGCCGGGGCGGCGAATCCTTTTAACCCCGCAGCGGCGCGAACCGCATCTCGCCGGTAGCTGGTACCGGCGAGATGGTTGGTTCCACGGCGGCGTGATGTCCTGGGCGGATGCGACGGCTCGCAGCCGCAGCCCACCAGCGTCCGAACTCCCGCCAACAGCCCTGACGGTCAGGCGCGCGCCGCCGTGGAACCGATCATCTAGCCTTCGCGCCGATGCCACGGGTGTTGATCGCCGAAGACGACCGCGTCATCGCGAACGCCATGGCGACGCACCTGCGTGGTGCGGGCATGGACGTGGAGTGGGCCGACAATGGCGATGCGGCCCTACGCAAGCTGCGCTTCGAGCGGCCCGACATCGCGGTGATCGACCTGATGCTGCCCGGCGAGGACGGCTGGCGGATCACCGAGGCGCTCCGCTCGGAGGGCGCGACCATCCCGATCATCATGATCAGCGCGCGCGGCTCCGAGCACGACAAGGTGCACGGCCTGCGCATCGGCGCAGACGACTACCTCGCCAAGCCGTTCGGGATGCGCGAGCTGGTGGCGCGGGTCGAGGCGGCGCTGCGGCGGTCGGGGATGGTGCCGTCCGACCGCGACTCGGGCCGTGTCGAGGCGCCCGGGCTCGTGGTCGACGCCGACCTGCACCAGGCGCTCCTCGAGGGCGAGGACGCCGGCCTCACCCGCACGGAGTTCCGGCTCCTGTGGGTGCTGGCGGGCGAGTCGGGCAAGGCGCTCACCCGCGACCAGCTGCAGCAGCGCGTCTGGGGCACGCCGTACCGCTACCGCGACCGCACCGTCGACGTCTGCGTGCGTAAGCTGCGGCAGAAGCTCGACCAGCGCTCGGCGACGCACACGTACATCCAGACCCACCCGGGGGTGGGTTACCGATTCGAGGCGATGGCAAGGGGGCCGGCCTGATGAAAATTGCAGTGCTCGGAACAGGGACGGTCGGGCGGACGATCGCGACGAAGCTCGTCGAGCTCGGCCACGAGGTGACGATGGGGTCGCGGACGGCGGACAACGAGAACGCCCGCGAATGGGTCGCGGCTGCCGGCGGAGGTGCCGCGCAGGGGACGTTCGCCGACGCCGCGTCCGGCGCGGAGCTCGTGTTCAACTGCACGGGCGGCGCCGTCGCGGTCGACGCGCTGCGCGCGGCCGGGGCGGAGAATCTGGCCGGGAAGGTCGTGGTCGACGTCTCCAACCCGCTCGACTTCTCCCAGGGACGGCCGCCGACGCTGACGGTCTGCAACACCGACAGCGTGGGCGAGCGGCTCCAGCGCGAGTTCCCCGACGCGCGCATCGTGAAGACGCTGAACTCGGTGAACCAGGCCGTCATGACCGATCCGGCCAGCGTGCCGGGCAACCACACGCTCTTCATCAGCGGGAACGACGCCGAGGCGAAGAAGACCGTCGAGGGGATCCTGGGCGCCTTCGGCTGGCCGCAGTACGCGATCCTCGACCTGGGCGACATCACCGCCGCCCGCGGTCAGGAGATGTACCTGCCGCTGTGGCTACGGCTGATGGGGACGCTGGGGCGGCCCGACTTCAACATCGCCGTCGTCCACGCCGGCCAGAACTAGCCGGTTCGGACAGCAGCAGGCGCGGGCAGCACGACCCGCATCGTGGTGCCCGCCGTCGGGCTCGACTCCGCCGTCGCGCGGCCGCCGGACTCCTCGGCGATGTGCTTCACGATGGCAAGGCCGAGTCCCGTCCCCGGGCCGGACCGCGCGTCCTCGACCCGGTGGAAGCGCTCGAACACCCGGCCGAGGTGGTCGGGCGGGATGCGGCCGCCGGTGTCGTGGACGACGAGCTCGACGGCGCCCGAGAGGCCGCGGACGCGCACCTCGATGCTCTCGCCCTCGCCGGCGTGGCGGATGGCGTTCTCGACCAGGTTGTCGAGCACCGCCTCGACCAGCCGCGGCGGCACCGCCACCACGAGGCCGCGGTTGGCCTGCGCGCTGAGCGGCATCGACGCCTCGGCGGCGGCGTCGGCGTGGCGGCGCAGGCATGCCGAGACCGCCTCGGCCATGTCCGTCGGTTCGCCGGCTCCGTCGACGCGGTGGCCCTCGAGCTGGACGAGCATGATCATGTCCTCGATCAGGCGGCGCATGCCGTCGACCTCCAGCCGGGCCTGGGCGATGATCTCGGCCCGGCCCTCGTCGGGCAGGTCGAGCCCGAGCGTCTCGACGAGGCCGAGGATGCGCTGGAGCGGCGTGCGCAGCTCGTGCGACACGCCGGCCGAGAACAGCCGCCGGGCGTCGCGGTAGTCGGCCTCGGCGCTCTCGTCGGTCAGGACGACGACGCAGCGCGCGCCGCCCTCGCCCCGGAACGCCTGGAGATGGGCGCGGTAGCGGCGCCGGTCGGGCTCGTAGACCGTCAGGCCGATCTCGCCGGCCGGGGTGCCGCCGGTGAGCGCCGACTCGACGGCTGCGGCCAGGTCGGGCTGCGCGCCGAGGTCGAGCAGGGCGCTTGCCTCCTCCCGGGCGAGCGCGTTCGCGCGCACCAGCCGGCCGTCGGCGTCGAACACGAGCACCGGGCTGGGGACGGCCGCCATCAACGCGTCGCGGCCGGCCCGCGCCTCGGAGAGCTCGGAGCGGGGGACGCGGTCGCGCAGCTCGCGCGCCAGGGCGGCCTCCCCCTCGGCGTGATCGCGCCGCGTCCGGACGAGCAAGACGACGGCGATCCCGAGGGCCACCGCCAAGGCCGCAATCGCCGCTGTCATCGGGGCGAGCGTACCAGCGCGCGTTTGTATGCTGCCGAGCATGAAAGTGACCCTCCCCGACGGCAGCGGGCTCGACCTTCCCGACGGTGCCAGCGGCCTCGACGCCGCCGCGGCCGTCGGCCCCCGCCTGGCCAAGGCCGCAGTCGCCCTCCAGGTCGACGGCGAGGTGCGCGACCTGCGCCTGCCCGTACACGAGGGGGAGAGCCTGCGCATCCTCACCGACCGCGACCCGGAGGCGCTCGCGGTGCTGCGCCACTCGACTGCCCACGTCATGGCGCAGGCCGTGCTGCACCTGTGGCCGGACACGAAGATCGCGATCGGCCCCGCCATCGCCGACGGCTTCTACTACGACTTCGAGTTCGCCGAGCCGATCGGGCCCGAGGATCTCGAGAAGATCGAGGCCGAGATGCGCCGCATCCTGAAGACCCCGGCGGACTTCGTCCGCGAGGACGGGGTCGAGAAGCCCGGGCTGCTGGCGCGGTTCGAGGCGGAGCACCAGCCGTACAAGCTCGAGCTGGCCGAGGGCCTTCCGGACGGCGACATCAGCCTGTACCGAAACGACGACTTCGAGGACCTCTGCCGCGGGCCGCACCTGCAGACGACCGCGCCGATCAAGGCGTTCAAGCTGCTCTCGCAGGCCGGCGCGTACTGGCGCGGCGACTCGGCCAATACGATGCTCACCCGCATCTACGGCACCGCCTTCTTCAAGCAGGCCGACCTCGACGAGCATCTGCGGCTGCTGGAGGAGGCGCGCCGCCGCGACCATCGCCGGATCGGCCGCGAGCTCGACCTCTTCCACACCTCCGACGTGGCGCCGGGGGCGCCGTTCTGGCACCCCCGCGGCATGGTCATCTGGAACGAGCTGACCCGGCTCTGGCGCGAGCTGAACCGGGATTGGGGCTACCGCGAGGTGCGCACGCCGATCATCTACTCGGTCGACATCTGGCGCCGCTCCGGGCACTGGGACAAGTACCGCGAGAACATGTTCTTCACCGAGAAGGACGAGCGCCCGCTGGGCGTGAAGCCGATGAACTGCCCCGGCCACGTCGAGATCTACCAGGCGGCCCGGCGCAGCTACCGCGACCTGCCGATGCGGCTCGCCGAGCAGGGGCTGGTGCACCGCGACGAGCCGTCCGGCGCGCTCCACGGCCTGCTCCGCGTCATCCACATCACCCAGGACGACGCCCACATCTTCTGCACCGACGATCAGGTCGAGGACGAGGTGATCGGCTGCCTCGAGCTGGCCCGCCACATCTACGGCATCTTCGACCTGCCGGTGCGGCTCGAGCTCTCGACCCGGCCCGAGAACCGGATCGGCGACGACGCCCTCTGGGACCGGGCGGAGGGGGCGCTCGCGAACGCGCTGGCGCGCGCCGGCGAGGAGTACGACCTGAACGAGGGCGACGGCGCCTTCTACGGCCCCAAGATCGACCTGCACATGACCGACTCGGTGGGCCGGTCGTGGCAGATGGGCACGATCCAGCTCGACTACCAGATGCCCGAGCGGTTCGACATGGTCTACACCGGCGACGACAACGCCGAGCACCGGCCGGCGATGGTGCACCGGGCGCTGTTCGGCGCATTCGAGCGCTTCATCGGCATCCTGATCGAGCACTACGCGGGCGCGTTCCCGCTGTGGCTGGCGCCGCTCCAGGCGATCGTGCTGCCGGTCGCCGACCGTCACGACGACTATGCGACCCAGGTCGCCGCCGACCTGGTCGCTGCCGGCCTGCGGGCCGAGCCCGACCTGCGCACCGAGTCGGTCGGCAAGAAGATCGCCGAGGCCGAGCACCAGCGCATCCCCTGCATCCTCGTGGTCGGCGACAAGGAGGTCGAGGCGGGCGCCGTCTCGCTGCGCCGCCGCGACGAGGGCAACCTGGGCGCCCGCCCGCTGGCCGAGCTGCGCGACGAGCTCGTCGCCGAAGCCGCAACCAGGCGATCTGCCGCGACAGGGGTCTGACGCCAGGTGGTGCGGCGCAGACGCACCAAATGGGGTCTGACCCCGCACGGTGCGGCGGCGGGCCGCGCCGCTACGTCCGCAGCGTCAGGTCGAACCGCGCCCGGTCGCCCCGGTAGAGGTCGCGGGCGAACTCGACCGCCCGGCCGTCCGCTGCGCGCGTGGTGCGCACGACCAGGATGGCCGGGGCGCCGGGGCGGGCGCGCAGGTGGCGGGCGTCGTCGGCGTCCAGGGCCGCCGGCTCGAGGGACGTCTCCGCGCTGACCGGGTCGATGCCATAGCGGCTGCGCATGACGGCGTAGAGCGACTGCTCGGTGAGCTCGTCCGGCTGGAGCTCCGGGCAGACGGCCCGCGGCACCCAGAACGTCTCGAGCAGCAGCGGCTCGCCGTCGCCGTAGCGCATGCGCCGCACCATCCAGGCGGCCTCGCGGTCGCCGAGGCCGAGCGCCTGCCGGGCGTCGTCGTCGGGGGTCTCGGTGCAGCGCATCTCGAGCACGCGGCCGCCGGGATGGACGCCCTGCCGGCGCATCTGTTCGGAGAAGCCGGCCAGCCGCTCGAGCGAATGCACGACCCGCGGCGGCGACACGTAGGTGCCGGAGCCCGGCCGGCGGTAGACGACGCCGCGGCGGACGAGCAGCTCGACCGCCTGCCGGGCAGTCATGCGGGAGAGCCCGAAGCTCTCGGCGATCTCCCGCTCCGACGCCAGCCGGTCGTGGGAAGTCAGGTCACCTGCCAGGATCCGCCGCTGGAGCGCGTCCGCGACCTCCCGGTAGCGCGGGGCCCCAGCGCTTGCCATCCGTTCAACCTACACCCAGCGCACCGGGATTGGGGACGGTTCGCCCTATACAGGCGGCCCTTCGACCGGTAGCGTTCCGGAATGCCGCCCCGTAGGATCGAGCTCGTGCGTGTGGCAGGGACGCACCGCGAGGTCGGGAATCAGATCGGCGCCGCGACCGCCGAGGTCGTGCGTCGGCGTGCGGCGGCGATCGACGGCCGCCGGCTGGCCGAGGCGGCCGCCTACCGCGAGGTGACGGCGGCCGAGCTGCCCTGGCTGATCGAGGAGCTCGACGGCGTCGCCGCGGGCGCCGGCGCCGATCCGCTGGCCGTGTTCGCCGCCGGGATCGAGGAGATCGCCGTCGAGGAGCCGGCCCCGGCATCGCGCTGCTCCGACCTCGTCGCCACCGCCCCCGCCACGCCGGACGGCCACGTCTGGGCCGCCCACAACAACGACCTCGGGCCCGAGTCCGAGGAGGAGCTCGTCGCCATCGAGTGGTCGGTGCCCGGCGACCCGGTGTCGTTCACCATCGGGATCGGGCCGTGGATCAGCGTCGGCTTCAACTCGGCCGGCCTCGCGCTGACCGGCAACGAGCTCTCGCCGAACGACGACCGCGTCGGCATCCCCCGGCTCCTGCTCGTGCGCGACATCCTGCGCCGGTGCACGCTCGCCGAGGCCACCGAGGCGGCGCTGCATCCCCGCCGCGCGTCGTCGTACAACAACCTCCTGAGCCACCGCGACGGCGGCGTCGTCAGCGTCGAGGGCTCCGCCACCGACGCCGAGCTGCTGCGGCCGGACGCGCGCGGCACCCTGGCCCACACGAACCACTACACGAGCGCGCGGATGGCCGCCTACGAGCGCGATCCGGGCGACATCGAGGGCTCGTGTGCCCGCCAGCGCGCCGCCCGTAACTGGCTCGACAGCGGCCCGGCGACGCCCGAGCGCCTGCGCGAGGCGCTCTCCGACCACACCGGCGCGCCGGACTCGCTCTGCCGCCACATCGAGCACGGCGCGCAATCCAAAACTGTCTTTTGGTGCCTTGCCGACGTCACAGAAGGGACGATCCGGTACGGTCGCGGAAACCCGTGCGATTCCCAGGAGCAGCGCTACGCCTTCAACTGAGACCCCGACGCACCGCTACGCGCAGCTGACCTGGCCGGAGGTGGCCGAGTGGTCGCAGCGCGATCCGGTGTGCGTGATCCCGGTCGCCACGCTCGAGGACCACGGCTACCACCTGCCCATCGACACGGACGTCGTCATCGCCGAGACGCTCGCCGACCTGGCGGTGCGGCGCTGCCCGGCCCAGGCGCTCCTGCTGCCGACCGTGACGCACGGCTATACGCCGCACCACATGGACTTCCCCGGGCCGATCACGATCGACTGGAAGACGTTCGTCGACGGCCTGCTCGACATCGGCCGCAGCCTCTTCCGACACGGCTTCTCGCGCATCCTCTTCGTGAACGGCCACGGCTCGAACGTCCCCCTCGTCGAGATGGCGGCACGCCTGCTCATGGTCGAGCGGCCCGAGGCAACGGCGGCCTCGTTCTGGTACCTCTCGAGCGCCGAGTCGGCCGAGCTCCTGCGGGAGACGCGCGACTCCGAGGCGCCGGGCGGGATGGCCCATGCCTGCGAGCTCGAGACGTCGCTCTACCTGGCGATCAAGCCCGAGCTCGTGCAGATGGGCAAGGCGGTGCGCGAGATCCCCGACTGGGGCTCGGAGAACGTGTGGATGGACTGGAACGACGGGCCGCTCTCGGTCAAGGGCGCGTGGAGCGGGTGGACGGAGTCGGGCGTCATGGGCGACGCGACCGTGGCGACGGTCGAGAAGGGCAGGCTCTGGCTCGACCGTGCGGTCGCGGAGATCGCGGGATATATCGAGGAGCTGGCCGTGCGCGAACCGCGCCCGGGCAGGGATCATCATGAACCACCGTGGGAGGGATCCAGATGAGAGCGCGCAGGTTGATGGCAACGACGATGCTCGCGGCCGTTGTGGCGATCGCCGCCGGCTGCGGCGGAGGCGGGGCATCGCCCGGAGGTGGCGGCGGCGGGAGCGGAAACGTCGTCAAGGGCGGCATCCTGCGCGTCGGCACGACGAACTACATCGACTCCCTCAATCCGTTCGTGGCCATCGAGAGCCAGTCCTACAACGCCTTCGTCATGGAGTACCCGCAGCTCGTCCAGTACGGCCCGGGCGAGAAGCTCGAGGGCGACTGGGCGACCAGCTGGACGAAGTCGTCCGACGGCCGCACCTGGACCTTCCACCTGAAGGGCGGCGGCAAGTGGTCGGATGGGAAGCCCCTGACGGCCGCAGACGCCGCCTGGACGGGAAACACCATCGTGAAGTTCGGCGCCGGGCCGGCCGCGTACCTGGCGGCTGCGCTGACCCATGTGACGCACATGGATGCGCCCAACGCGACGACGCTGATCGTCCACTACGACAAGCCGATCGCCAACGTGCTGCCGCAGCTCGAGCAGTTCTGGGTCCTGCCCCAGCACGTCTGGGGCCCCCTCGTGGGATCCGACGGCAAGGGCCTCAAGTCGTATCGCCCCGAGCAGCACCTGCCCACTGTCGCCGGCGGCCCGTACTCGATCTCGAAGTACCAGGAGAAGGGCACGACGGTCTTCAAGCCCAACCCGTACTTCTACGGCCCGAAGTCCAACGCCGAGGCCGTGGCGATGACCTACTACACGAACTCGACCTCGATGATCGCCGACCTCGACCAGGGCAACATCGACTTCGCCGACCAGGTGCCGTTCAACGCGATCAGCTCGCTGAAGACCGACTCCCGCTTCGCCGTGCAGTCGGTGCCGACCTCCGAGGTCACCAACATCACCATCAACTCGAACCCGCTGAAGCCCAAGAACCGCGAGCTGCTCGACCCGAAGGTGCGGGAGGCGCTCGAGTACGCCACCGACCGGGCCGCCATCGTGAAGGTGATCTTCGCGGGCTACGCCAAGCCCTGGGCGAACATGCTCTCGGTCCAGTCCGGCCCGTTCTGGCTGAACCCGGCGATCAAGCCGCTGCCGTTCGACCCGGACAAGGCGAACCAGATCCTCGACTCGCTCGGCTACAAGAAGGGCTCGAACGGGATCCGCGAGGTGCCCGCGACGACCGGGAAGTACGCGCAGCCGGCGCACCCGATGGACTACAACGTCATCGTGCCGGACAGCCTCGACTTCAACGGCGACCGCCAGTTCCAGATCATCGCGGACGACTGGGCCAAGGTCGGGGTCAAGCTGCACGAGGTCGCGGGCGGCGACAGCGGTCAGGCCTACGGCCTCGAGACCGCCGGCAAGTACACGAAGTTCGACTTCGCCACCTGGGACTGGGCCGAGTACATCGATCCGGACGCCCAGCTCTCGTACATGACCCGGGCCCAGTGGTACAGCTGGAACGACACCGGCTACAACGTCCCCTGGTTCAACAACGCGTACCTGAAGCAGGCGACGCTGCTCGACGCGAAGCAGCGGCAGGCGCTCGTGTGGAAGATGGAGGCCAGAGTCGCGCACGACCGGCCGTACATCCAGCTCGTGAACGAGGATCTGGTCACGGCCAACGACAAGGGCTGGACGGGCTTCTATCCCGACCTGAACGCCTACTGCAAGTGCTACTACACGGCGCCGCACAAGACCGGATGAGTCGCTGAACCGCGTCAAGCTGGAGCAGAGGACGACGTGAGCGGGGCCGACTACATCATCAAGCGGACGGTGTTCGCGATCGTGACGGTGTTCGTCGCCATCACGCTCAACTTCGTGCTGTTCCGGGCCTTGCCCGGCAACGCGGTTTCCGGGCTTCGCTGCCAGCACTGCACGAAGCAGTTCCGCGAGTCGATCGTCAAGCAGTACGGCCTCGACAAGCCCAAGCTGCAGCAGTACTTCATCTACATCGAGCGGCTCGCCCACGGCGATCTGGGCACGTCGATCGCCGACAACCGCCCGGTGTGGGACGACATCAAAGGGCCGCTCGTGAACACCCTGCCGATGATCGTGGCCGGGACGGTGATCTCGATCATTCTCGGGGTCATCACGGGGGTGGTCGCCGCCTGGCGGCGGGGCACCCTCGCGGATACGAGCAACACGTGGAGCGCGCTCGCCTTCTACGCGATGCCGACGCAGTGGATCGGGATCCTCGTGATCTTCTACATCGCGATCCCGCTCGGCCTGCCGGCGAGCGGGATCGAGTCGAACACCCTCGGCATCCTGTCGACGCCGTCGACGTGGGACGTGTTCAGCGACCGCGTCTCGCACCTCTTCCTGCCGGCCCTGGTGCTCGGGATCGGCCTCTACGGCGAGTACGCGCTGATCGTGCGCTCCTCGATGCTCGAGACGCTCGGCGAGGACTACATCCTGACCGCCCGCGCCAAGGGCATCCGCAACTGGTCGATCGTGTGGAAGCACGCCCTGCGCAACGCGATGCTCCCGCTGGTGACGCTGATCGCCCTGTCGCTCGGGTCGATCGTCGCCGGGGCGATCGTCGTCGAGGACGTGTTCTCCTACCCCGGCATCGGTCTGGCCACGATCGACGCCCTCAACCGGCGTGACTACCCGGTGCTCCAGGGGATCTTCCTGATCCTGACCCTGTCGGTGATCATCGCCAACTTCATCGCCGACCTCGTCTACTTCAAGCTCGATCCGAGGGTGACCGAATGAGCGAGGCAATCGGGCTCGTCGAGGCCCCGGTCGCGCAGGAATCGACGCCGCGGCGCGGATTCATCCGCGAGGTGCTCTTCGGCCAGCGGGCGGCGGTCGTCGGCCTGCTGGTGCTGCTGTTCTTCATCGTGATCGCGATCATCGGGCCGTGGATCGAGCCGTACTCGACGACGACGCAGGTCGGCCCGGTCTACGCCCCGCCGAGCAGCCAGCACTGGCTCGGGCTGGACGACGGCGGCATCGACATGCTCTCCGAGGTGATCGCGGGCGCGCGGGTCTCGATGATCGTCGGGTTCGCCGGCGCGGCCGTGGCGATGATCATCGGCGGCGGCGTCGGTCTCCTGTCCGGCTACTTCGGCAACAAGACCGACATCTTCCTCATGCGGATCACGGACTACTTCCTGGTGATCCCGGACGTGCCGCTCATGATCGTGGCCGCGGCGGTGTTCGGCCGCAGCACCCTGAACGTCGTCCTCATCATCGGGATCATCTACTGGACGAGCACCGCGCGGCTGATCAGGGCACAGGTGAAATCGGTGCGTGAGCGCGTCTACGTGAAGCGCGCCCGGGCGCTCGGCGGCGGGCACGGGCGGCTGGTGTGGAAGCACATCACGCCCCAGGTGGCGCCGCTGCTCGTGGCGAACACGGTGCTCACGATCGCGATCGCCGTCTTCGCCGAGACCTACATCGCGTTCCTCGGCCTCGAGGATCCGTCCACGATCTCGTGGGGCAAGCTGATCCAGAATTCGCTCTCCGGCGGGGCGATCTTCCACAAGGCGTGGTGGGCGATCATCCCGCCGGGCCTGTGCGTCACGATCGTCATCCTGGCCGCGACGATGATGGGCCAGGCGATGGAGGACGCGCTCAACCCGCGGCTGCGCGTCGGCCACCTGTCGGTGCGGCGGTTCCGGCTGCGGCCGCTGCGGGGGAGGCTCGAGTCCGAGTGAGCGCGCGGACTCCGGTGCTGAGCGTCGAGGGCCTCGAGGTGTGGTTCGACATCCCCGGCGGCGAGCTCCATGCCGTGCAGGGGGTCGACTTCGATCTCTACCCGGGCGAGCGGATGGGCCTCGTGGGCGAGTCGGGCTGCGGCAAGACGACCACCATCCTCGCGCTCATGGGGTTGTTGCCGCCGAACGCGAGCGTGGCGGGCCGCGTGCTGCTCGAGGGCCTGGATGCGCTCGCGAAGGGCGAGGAGTCGATGGCGCCGCACCGCTGGCGCGACGTCGCGATGGTGTTCCAGGGGGCGATGAACGCGTTCAACCCCGTGAAGACCGTCGGATCGCAGATCGTCGAGCCGATGGAGCTGCACGATGTCGCGTCGGGCCGGGCCGCCCGCAACCAGGCCGCCGAGCTGCTCGAGATGGTCGGGATCTCGGGGTCGCGGGCCGACCGCTACCCGCACGAGTTCTCCGGCGGAATGCGCCAGCGCGCCGCGATCGCGATGGCGCTCGCGTGCAACCCCAAGGTGCTGCTCGCCGACGAGCCGACGACGGCGCTCGACGTGATGGTGCAGGCCCAGATCCTCGAGCTGCTCGTGCGCCTGACGGAGGATCTCGGGCTGGCGATGATCCTCGTCACCCACGACCTCCCGGTCGTCGCCCAGGTGTGCCGGCGGGCGGCCGTCATGTACGCCGGCAAGGTGGCGGAGTCGGGGCCGATCGAGACGCTCTTCCACGATCCCCGCCACCCGTACACGCGGATGCTCTTCCAGGCGACGCCCGACCTGCGCGGCGACGACGAGGTGACCTCGATCCCCGGAGCGCCGCCCCGGCTCGACCGCGAGGTGGTCGGCTGCCCGTTCCAGCCCCGCTGCGACTCCGCCTTCGCCCGCTGCCCGCACGAGGAGCCACGGCTGCGCGAGGTGGGCGACAACCACACCGCCGCCTGCCACCTGAACGACGTCCCCGCGGAGGTGGCCGGGTGAGCGCCGAGGCGACCGCCGTCCCGGCCGAGGCCGATGCACAGCTGCTCGAGGTCGAGGGGCTCGTCACCCGCTACCCGGTGCCGCGCGGCCTCCTCGGCACGATCCGGCGCCGGGAGCAGCTGCACGTGCACGCCGTCGAGGGCGTCGACTTCTCGGTCGGCCCGGGCGAGATGCTCGCGCTCGTCGGCGAGTCCGGGTGCGGCAAGACGACGACCGCCCAGACGGTGATGCGGATGGTCGAGGCCGACGAGGGCCGGATCAGCTTCCGCGGCCAGGACATCTCGCGGCTGAGCCACAAGCAGCTGCGGCCGCTGCGGCGCGAGATGCAGATCATCTACCAGGACCCGTACGAGTCGCTCGATCCGCGCTATCGGGTGCGCGACACCGTCGCCGAGCCGTTGCTGATCCACGGCATCGGCGGGAGCGCGGCCGCGCGCGACGCGCTGGTCGTCCAGGCCCTCGTCCAGGCGGGGCTGCAGCCGCCGGAGCTCTACCTCGACCGCTTCCCGCACGAGCTCTCCGGCGGCCAACGCCAGCGCGTGGCGATCGCCGCGGCCATGGTGCTGAAGCCGAAGCTGCTCCTGGCCGACGAGCCGGTGTCGATGCTCGACGTCTCGGTGCGGGCCGGCATCCTGCGCCTGCTGGACGACCTGCGCCGCGAGGGCCTCGCCATCGTGATGATCACGCACGACCTCTCGACGGCGGCCCATTTCGCCGACCGGATCGCGGTCATGTACCTGGGCCGGATCGTGGAGGAGGGGCCGGCGAAGGACGTCGTACGCACACCGCTACACCCGTACACGAAGGCGCTCATCTCGGTCGTGCCGAAGCGCGACCCGCGCGACGCGACGGTGCCGCAGATCCTGAGCGGCGAGACCCCGAACCCCGTCCACATCCCGTCCGGCTGCCGCTTCCATCCCCGCTGCCCGATCGCGGAGGAGCGCTGCAAGTCGATCGATCCCGAGCTGCGCAGGCCCGACGCGGCGACGTCGCCGCAGCACCGGGCGGCGTGCATCCTCGTATGACCCGCTGGCGCGACCTGGCCGGCCCGGTGGGCCTCTTCCCGACGGGGGCGCGAAACGCCGTCACGGACGTGCCCGGCGTGCGCGTCGGCCACGCCCAGGCGGGCAGCGGCGAGGCCACCGGCGTCTCCGTGATCGTGCCGCCGCGGCTGCCGGCGCGGGCGGGCGTGAACACGGTTAACGGCGTCGGCGAGCTGACGAAGAAGCTCGAGATCGACGAGTGGGGGATCATCCAGTCGCCGGTGTGGCTGTGCGGGACGCATGCCGTCGGGACGGTCTACCACGGCGCCGTGCTGGCCGCGGGCGGCGATCCCGACAACACGGTCATCCCGGTCGTCGGCGAGTGCGACGACTCGGACATGGGCGACTCACGCACCGTGACCGTCGACGACGTGAACGCGGCGCTCGCGAACGCGGGCGAGGACGTCGTCGAGGGGACGGTGGGCGGCGGCACCGGAATGACGTGCTTCGACTTCCCGGGCGGCATCGGCACGGCCTCGCGGGTCGTCGACGGGCACACGATCGGCGTGCTGCTCATGTGCAACTTCGGCGACCGTGAGCGGCTCACCTCAGGCGGGCTGCGCTTCGACCCCGCCGAGCCGCCCGAGCCGCCCGAGGGCTCCTGCATCGCGGTCTGCGCCACGGACGCGCCGCTCGAGGCCCAGCAGCTGCGGCGGCTGGCCCTGCGGCCGCTGCTGGGACTGGCCCGGGCCGGGTCGTACGCGTCGAACGGCTCGGGCGAGATCGCGGTCGCCTTCACCGTCGCCGAGGAGGAGGGCTTCCCGCTCGAGCGGCTCTCGCCGCTCTTCGCCGCCGCCTACGAGGCGGCGGAGGAGGCGGTCTACAACTGCCTCGTCGCCGCGAAGCCGGCCCGGCGCCGGAACGGCAAGATGCAGGACCAGTTCCCGGTCCACCTGATCCGGCGTGGGGCGTAGGATGGCCGCATGGAGGGCATGAGCGTCGAGCTTCGGGTGCGCCTGTCGGCGGCCGACGTCCACTACGGCGGCAACCTGGTCGACGGCGCGCACGGCCTGGAGCTGTTCGGCGACATCGTCACCGAGCTCGCCATCCGCACGGACGGCGACGAGGGCCTCTTCGCCGGCTACGAGAAGGTCGAGTTCCTGGCGCCGCTCTACGGCGGCGACTTCGTCCGCGCGACCGGCACGATCGTGCGCATGGGCACCACCAGCCGGACGGTGGATCTCGAGATCTGGAAGGAGATCTCGGCCCGCCCGGATGTGAGCGACTCCGCCGCCGACCTGCTCCCCGACCCGATCCTCGCCACCCGTGCCCGCGGCACCTACGTCGTCCGCCGCGAGCACCAGCGCGGCCCGGGCGGCGCGGGCATCGTCGCCGGCCACTGACGCACCAAACGGGGTCAGACCCCTTTTGGTGCGTCTGAGCGCGTTCGTTGGGGGCGCCGTAGAGGCGGTCGAGCCGAGTCTCCCTGTCGAGCGCGGCGACCTCGGCGACCCGAGCATTGAAGGGCAGGTGGCGGTCGACCTCGGCCTCGACGGCGGAAAGAGTGCCAACGCCGCGATCATCCCGAGGAAGGGCCCGGCGGGCTCCGGCTCCAGGTAGAGCACGTCGAATGGCGCGAAAAGCGGCGAGCGGGCCGCGCAGGCGAGGGACTTCGTCGTCCGCCAGGTCGGCGTCGTCGACGAACGGGTAGATGAGCGTCACATGCGCCGGGACGTCGGGAAACGCCACGACGATCGCGGTGGGCGCCACGGCCCCCCGTGTCAGACGGTGAGCTCGACCGCGGGCTTCGCGGTTGCGAGCAGCGCCATCACGCGTGACTCGGTGACCTCGTCGAAGTGCTCGTAGAACTGGCTGACAGCGTGGAAGCGCTGGGGCGCTCGCAGCGTGACCAGCCGGTCGCACTCGCGTTCGAGCCGCTCGACGGCGAGCCGCGGCAGGACGGGCAGCGCGATAACGGTCTGGCGGGCGCCGGCGTTTCGCACCGCCGCCAGGGCCGCCCGGATCGAGGCGCCGGTCGCGGCGCCGTCGTCGATGATCATCGCGGTGCGCCCGACGAGCATCATCGGCGTGCCGCCGCGCAGTCGCTCGTCCATCTCCCGCGCCTGGGCGGTCGCGGTGTCGTACGCCGCATCGACCTGGATCGGCGTGAGCCGGCCGGCGACGCGCCGGTTCGTGTAGCGCTCGCCCTGGGGGGCGACGGCGCCCATCGCCAGCTCGGGATGGCCCGGCGTCGCCACCTTGCGGACGCACAGCACGTCGAGCGGCAGATCGAGCAGCCGGGCGGTCTCCGCCGCCACCTCGACTCCGCCGCGCGCCAGCCCGACGACGGTCACGTTCGCCTTCTTGCGCAGCTCCGGCATCGCCGCTGCGAGCGCCGCTCCTGCCTGGGTGCGGTCGTGGAACACCCCGCGATAATGCCCAAGGCGGGCGCGCCGGTCAAGGTTTCCAAACGGAGATTTGGCCGCTACGAGTGCGTTGCTATACTGCCCGCCTGGCTAAGCAGAGGCATCACGCCCCTCACCTCTCCGGCTCTGTACCGGGAGGTTCAACCGAATCGTTCGGCTACCGCTTCCGTCGTGGAGGCGTCAATCGGGTGCTTTCGGCACCCGTTTTTTTGTCTAGGAGAGGAGCTCCAAGGGTTGAGGATGATCGTGAGTAGGCAAAGGTCTTGAGGCCCCGCAGGCAGCTCGACCAACGGCCGCAAGAGCCGACCACCCGGATCAACGAGGCGATCCGCGTCCCCCAGGTGCGTCTGATCGACGCCGACGGCACGCAGATCGGTATCAAGAACACAGACGAGGCGCAGAAGTGGGCGTGGGACAAGAACCTCGACCTCGTCGAGGTGGCGCCTGACGCCCGCCCACCCGTGTGCCGGGTGATGGACTACTCCAAGTACCGGTACGAGCAAGAGCAGAAGGCAAAGCTCGCGCGCAAGCACCAGTCGACGATCACGATCAAGGAGATCAAGCTGCGGCCGAAGATCGGCGTCGGCGACTACGAGACCAAGAAGGGTCACGTCGTCCGATTCCTGAAGGGCCGGGCGAAGGTGAAGGTCACGATCATGTTCCGCGGGCGCGAGATGACGCACCCGGAGCGTGGGCGGGACCTCCTGCTCCGACTCGCCGAGGACGTGAAGGATCTCGGCTCGATCGAATCCCAGCCGCTGCAGGACGGACGGAACATGGTGATGATGCTGGCCCCGCACAAGGCGGTGGTAGCACCCGCCGCGAAGGCGGACGACGCGCCTGCCGAGGCCGCCGACGAGGCCGCCGCCGGCGCCTGAAGGAGATCCGAGCATGCCAAAGATGAAGACCTCTTCCGCCGCGAAGAAGCGGTTCCGGCTGACCGCCGCGGGCAAGGTGCTGCGCCGGCGCGCGTTCCGCACGCACCTGCTCGAGCACAAGAGCGCGAAGCGGCGGCGGGTGAAGCGCCAGGCCAAGGAGATGGCCCCGGCGGATCGAACCGAGGCGCTGCGCCTCCTGGGAAAGCGATAGGAGCTCGACGATGGCACGCGTGAAACGCAGCGTCAACGCCAAGAAGAAGCGCCGGGAGGTGCTCGAGTCCGCCAAGGGATACCGCGGGCTCAAGAAGAACACCTACCGTAAGGCGAAAGAGCAGATGCTCAAGTCGCTCACCTACGCCTACCGCGACCGCCGGGCGCGCAAGCGCGACTTCCGCCGGCTCTGGATCATCCGCATCAACGCCGGCGCCCGCCAGAACGGGCTCTCCTACAACCAGTTCATGCACGGCCTGCGCAAGGCCGAGATCGAGCTCGACCGCAAGGTGCTCGCCGACCTCGCCGTGTCCGACCCGAAGGCGTTCGGGGCGCTCGCCGAGGCAGCCAAGGCCGCGCTTGCAGCATGACGGGCTCCCCGCCGTGGAGCCAATCACCTCCCACGGCAACGCCCGGCTGAAGCACGCGCGCAAGCTCCAGGCCCGCCGGCACCGGCGTGCGCTGGGGCAGTTCCTGGCCGAGGGCGAGGACATCGTCGAGGAGGCGCTCGCGGCTGGGATCCTGCCCGTCGAGACGCTGATCGCGGCCGACCGGCCGCCCGACGAGGGCCTGATCGCGCGGCTGGCACGGGGTGGGCCGGTGCTCCCGGTGCGCGACGCGCTGCTCGCCGAGGTGGGCGGCCTGGGCCACCCGGCCCGCGTCATCGCCCTCTACGACATCGCCTCGCTCCCGCATGAATATCCGGTGCCAGGCACCGGTTCTTCACCCCTGGCCGTCTATCTGCACCGCGTGATCGATCCGGGCAACGTCGGCACCGTCGTGCGGGCGTGCGGCGCGCTCGGGCCGGCGCGGCTGGCGCTGTCGCCGGGCTGCTCCGACCCGCTGGCCGGGAAGGGCGTGCGGGCCTCGATGGGCGCCGTCTTCCGCGTGCCGATCGAGACGGGCGCCGAGGTGCCGGAGGACGGCACGCGCGTCGCCCTCGTGGCCGGGGCGGACACGCCGCTCTGGGAGGCCGACCTGACCGCCCCGACGACCCTCGTCGTGGGCGCCGAGCGGCACGGGCTACCCCCCGATGTGGTGGAGGCCTGCGACGTCGTCTGCGCGGTTCCACAGGCGGCCGGCGCCGAGTCGCTGAACGCCGCCCAGGCGGCCACGCTCGCGCTCTACGAGGCCGTGCGCCAGCGCGCTCAGGCCGAGAGCCCGAACGGCGGGTAGTCGTCGGTGACGAGCGTGAACGCGTAGCCGGTCACGCGGTTTCCCCACCGCAGCACGCCCTCGACGAACCCGAACGCCCCGGGCGGGTAGCGGCCCGTGAAGACGATCGCGAACCAGGCGAACACGACCACGAAGAACGCCGCGATCCCCATGAAGAAGAGCACGATGTAGTGGGGGATGGCCAGGAACCACTTCACGAGCGGTAGCCACCGATTCAGCTCGGGGCCGGTCACCTCCGGATACTCCAGGTGCACCGACTGGTGCTCGTCGGTCGAGGGGTAGCGGTCGTCCATCAGCGCCAGGTAGGCGAACACCCGGTTTGAGAACCGGTTCAGCTCGAGGTTCCAGGCGAACCACCAGCGCGGGTACTTCCGGCGGAAGAGCAGCATGAGGACGACGGGCAGGACGACCGTGCCGCCGGCGGCGGCGAACTCCGCCCCGGTGCGATTGTCCGGCCCACCATGCGAGAACTGGGTGGTGGTCTGGTCGAGCATGGCCAGGATGATCAAGATCGGGATGATCCAGAAGATCCGAAGCGCGGTCGAGAGCCGGTCGAGCGGCCGGTCGGGGTAGTCGACCGAGAATGTCACTGGATACGGTTGCATGCTCGTCACCCTACCCGGCTCCCCGGCCGGGTCGCCACCCACACGGAGTCGGTCGCGTCCGGCTCGAGCGGGCGGCGGTCGAACCACCCGTAGGCCCGGATGTGGTCGTACCCGGCCTCGTCCAGCAGCGCCCGCCAGCGGTGCGGCTCGACCCACCAGAGCTCCATCTCGGCGTGCATGTCGTCGGCGCGCACGGTCAACTCG
This sequence comes from Gaiellales bacterium, assembly GCA_036273515.1. Classification (GTDB taxonomy): domain Bacteria; phylum Actinomycetota; class Thermoleophilia; order Gaiellales; family JAICJC01; genus JAICJC01. The sequence goes on along the minus strand of DASUHM010000002.1, from coordinate 21,707 downwards.
AGCCGGCGGGCGTCCTCGTCCCAGAGCGCCCGCTCGTCGATGCCCGGCTCGCGCTCGATCCAGCGCCCGTGCGTCTCGGCGATGTCGAGCCGGTCGGGATGGAAGACGTCGAAGGCGAGCGCCCCCCCGGGATTGAGCCGGTCGCGCAGCGCCCGCAGGACGGCCAGCCGCTCGGCGTCGTCGCGCAGGTGCAGGAACGCCCGGAACGGCACGGTGACGAGCGGGAACGTCCCCAGCTCCGGCAGCTCGCGCATGTCCGCGCGCACGAGCGTCAGGCGCAGATCGTGCGGCGCCGCCCGCCGCCGCGCCAGCTCGAGCATCGTCTCCGACGCATCGACGCCGACGACCGTGATGCCCGCGAGCGCCGTCGGCACGGCCACCCGGCCCGATCCGACGCCGATCTCGAGCACCGGCCCGCCGCTCGCGAGCGCGAGGTCGACGTAGAACGGGATGTCCTCGGTGACCGAACGGCACCAGACGTCATAGCGCTCGCCGAGGCGGTCGTAGGCGGAGGGCGGCGTCCCGATGCTAACTACACTACCCGGCCACCATGGACCTCGATGCCCTCGTCTCCGACGCCCAGGCGCGCATCGCGGCCGCCGACGGCTCGGCCGCGCTCGAGGAGGTGCGCATCGACGTGCTGGGGCGCAAGGCGCCGCTCGTGCTCGCGCTGCGCGAGCTGGGGTCGCTCGACCCGGAGGAGCGGCGCACCCGCGGCGCCGACCTGAACCGCGCCCGGCGCTCGCTGGAGGAGCTGGTCGAGCGCCGCTCGCGCGAGCTGGGCGAGGCCGAGCTCGAGGAGCGCCTGCGCTCCGACCGGCTCGACGTCACCCTGCCCGGCGCGGTGCCGCCGCGCGGGTACGCGCACCTGATCGAGCAGACCCGGCGCGACATCCTCGATGTCTTCGTCGGGTTCGGCTACCGCATCGTCGACGGGCCGGAGATCGACACCGTCCACTACAACTTCGACGCGCTGAACCACGCGCCGACGCACCCGTCGCGGCAGGTCACCGACACGTTCTACGTCTCGCCCGACGTCGTCCTGCGCACGCACACCTCGCCGGTGCAGATCCGCACGATGGAGGCGCAGCCGCCGCCCGTCTACATGGCCACCGCGGGCCGCTGCTACCGGCGCGACACGCCCGACGCGACCCATACCGCGATGTTCACGCAGATCGAGGGGCTCGTCGTCGACCGTGGCATCACGCTCGGCCATCTCAAAGGAACGCTGCTCGGGTTTGCCCGCGCCATCTTCGGCGCCGATCGCGAGGTGCGCCTGCGGCCGCACTTCTTCCCGTTCACCGAGCCCTCGGTCGAGGTCGACGTCAGCTGCTTCAACTGCGCCCGCGACGGCTCGCCGTGCCGGGTCTGCAGGGGCGAGGGCTGGGTCGAGATCCTCGGCGCCGGGATGGTCGACCCCAACCTGTACGGGTACGTCGAGGGCTACGACCCGGAGGAGGTGTCGGGCTTCGCGTTCGGCATGGGCGTCGAGCGGGTGGCGGGCCTGCGCCACGACATCCCCGATATCCGCCTCCTGTGGGAGAACGACCTGCGCTTCATGGAGCAGTTCGGATGAGGGTGCCGGTCTCGTGGCTGCGCGAATACGTCTCGTTCGACCTCGATCCGCGGGAGCTGGGCGAGCGGCTCTCGCTGACCGGGACGAAGCTCGAGGCGCTGCACCGCCGCGGCGTCCCGCGCGCGCTCGAGCGCTACCGGGTCGGCCGCGTCATCACCCGCGAGCAGCACCCGAACGCCGACCGGCTGAGCCTGTGCAGCGTGGACATCGGGACGGGCGAGCCACAGCAGATCGTGTGCGGCGCCCGCAACTTCGAGGCCGGGGCGACGGTGGCCGTCGCGCTCCCGGGCGCGGTGCTGCCGGACGGGACGGAGCTGCGCGTGGCGAAGCTGCGCGGGCTCGAGTCGCACGGGATGATGCTCTCCGAGCGCGAGCTCGAGCTCGGCCAGGATCACGACGGCATCATGCTCCTGCCCGCCGACTGGCCGGTCGGCGACGCCCTGATCGAGCACCTCGCGATCGCCGACGACGTGCTCGAGTTCGAGATCACGTCCAACCGGCCCGACTGCCAGAACGTCTACGGGATCGCCCGAGAGGTCTCGGCGGTGCTCGACACCGACCTGGCCGACTGGCCCGGAACCGAGCCCGAGGCAACCGGCGAGGGGACGGCCGGCGACTACGTCAAGGCCCGCATCGACGCGCCCGACATGTGCCCGCGCTGGGCCGCGCGCGTCTTCACGAACGTGCGCGTCGGCCCGTCGCCGCCGTGGCTCAAGGCGCGCATCGCCGCGGCCGGGATGCGGCCGATCTCCAACGTCGTCGACATCACCAACTACGTGATGCTCGCCATCGGCGAGCCGACCCACGCCTTCGACCTGGACAAGGTCTCCGGCCGCGAGATCATCGTCCGCCGCGCGGCCGACGGCGAGAAGGTGACGACGCTCGACGGCCAGGATCGCGTGCTCGACACCGAAACGCTCGTGATCGCCGACGCCGAGAAGCCGTCCGCCGTGGCGGGCCTGATGGGCTCGGAGTGGAGCGAGGTGACCGCCGGGACGACGACCGTGCTCATGGAGTGCGCCAACTTCGACGGCCCGACCACCCAGGCCTCGTCGATCCGGCTCGGCCTGCGCACCGAGGGCTCGAGCAGGTGGGAGAAGGGCCTCGATCCGCATCTGCCGCCGAAGGCGCTTCGGCTCGCCTCGCAGCTGATGGTCGAGCTTGCCGGCGCCACCCTCGTCCCCGGGGAGATCGACGTGCACGGCGACCTGCCGGAGCCGCCGGTCGTGCCGCTTCGGCGCGAGCGGCTCGAGGGGCTGATCGGGATCACGTACGCGGACGACGAGGTCGACCGCACGCTCGCCCGCCTCGGGTACGAGTGGGCCGGCCAGGGCTGGCGTGTGCCCACGTGGCGGGCGGCGGACACGACCCGTGAGGTCGACCTGGTCGAGGAGGTCGCGCGTATCGGCGGGCTCGAGCGGGTGCCGGTCGAGATGCCGGGCGGCGATCCCGGCGGCGGGCGGCTCGACCCGGACGAGCGCCTGCGGCGCAAGGTCGTCGACGTGCTCCGCGGCGCGGGGCTCTCCGAGGCGGCGACGCTGACGCTGTGGGATCTCGGCATGCCCAAGCGCCTGCGCCTCGGCGCCGGCGACCCCCGGGCGGCGCTGGTCGAGCTCCAGAACCCGATGAGCGCCGAATGGGCGGCGATGCGGACGCTCGTCTTCCCTGGCCTGCTGCACTCGGCCCGGCGAAACCTGGCGATGTCGGCGCCGCGCGTGGCCCTCTTCGAGATCGGGCACGTGTTCCTGCGAAGCAACGACACGCTGCCCGACCAGCCGGCGCGGGTCTCGGGCGTGCTCGCGGGGGAGGGCGCCGGGTTCTTCGCCGCCAAGGGCGTGGTCGAGGCGCTCTTCGCCGCCGCGCGCGTCGCGGCGCCCGAGTACCGGCCCCTCGACGAGCCGTTCCTGCACCCGGGCCGGGCAGCGGCGGTCGCCGACGGGTTCGTCGGCGAGTTGCACCCGCTGGTGGCGGAGGCGTTCGAGCTCGAGCCCGGAGTGGCGGTGTTCGAGGTCGGCCTGGACGGCCTGCGCGGCCGGCCGCCGGAGGAGGTGCTCTACCGCGACGTCACGAGCTTCCCGCCGCTGCGGCAGGACATCGCGGTCGTCGTCTCCGAGGACGTGCCGGCGGGCCGGGCGGTCGACGTGGTGCGGTCGGCCGGCGGCGAGGCGCTCGCGCGGGTCGAGGTCTTCGACGTGTACCGCGGGCCGCAGGTGGGGGAGGGGCGCAAGAGCCTGGCCCTGCACCTCGTGTTCCAGGCGCCCGACCGGACGCTCACCGACGCCGAGGCCGACGCCGTGCGCGAGCGGATCGTGGCCGCCCTGCGCGCCGACGTCGGCGGCGAGCTGCGCGCATGAGGCGCGACGACCTCGTCGAGCGGCTGGACGAGTACTTCGGCACCCAGGACGTGCGTGGCGACGAGTGGGCCGACCTCTTCGAGCTCGTCTATCCCGACCCGTACTGGCGCGAGTACGCCGAGCCCGGCTACGAGGGCCGCTGGAACGGGCTGCTCGTGCGCGGCACGGACGAGGTCGACCGGGTCGTGACCTGCGTCTTTCCGTCCGACCGGGTGGTCGGCCTGCTCGAGCCGGGGACGTTCCTCTTCTCGGAGCACCCGATCGACTACGGCGACGAGCCCGGCTTCCTGCCGCTCGCCCGGGAGACGTTCGAGCGGATGCGCCGCGACGGCATCGGCTTCTACCATGTGCACGCGCCGATCGACCATCACCCCGAGGTGTCGCCGTCGCGCCTGTGCGCCGCCGCCATGGGCGTGCCGGTCGAGGACGAGTACTTCCCGATCGCCGAGGGCATCGGCGGCGGCGCGGCCGTCATCGGGCCGTCCGATGCGACCGTGGACGAGCTGGCCGCCCGGCTCGGCACCGACCTGGGACCCGACGTGCCGGTGCAGGTGGTGCGCCGACGGGCCGGCACGGACGCTGCGGGCCGGGTCGCCGTCGTCGGCGGCGGTGGCGCCGACCGCGAGGCGCTGACCGAGTCGCTCACACGCGGCTGCCAGACGTTCGTCACGGGTGGCGTCTTCACGCGCTGGGCGGCCGAGTTCATGGCCCTCGCCGAGGAGCGCGACATCGCCGTGATCGACGGCACCCACTACGGCACCGAGGTGCCGCCGCAGCGGGCGATGGTGGGGTGGTTCCAAGGGCTGGGACTCGAGGCCGAGTTCCTTCCCGACGGCCCAAAATAGTCGTTTGACCCTCCGCGAGAGCCCGGTAGGGTTGGTGGGAGTGGATGCAACCAGAACCTGGCTGATTCGCCTCGCGACGGTGACCGGCCTTGGAGTGCTCGCGCTCGCCGCCTACAACGCGCTCCGGACGCACCGGCTCGCATGTGGGCCGTACCGGGGCGCGTGTGATCTGCCGCCGCCGACCCATCCGCATCTGCAGCTCGCGCTCCTGCTCGCCGTCGCCGGCGTCGTGATCCTCTGCGCCACGGCGTTGCTCGCGTATCTCTGGCACCCGCCGGTCATCTGGGAACCGCGGCCGGGTTCCCGCGAGGATCGCTCCGGCGGCCGAACTTCGTAGACCGGCGACCGTCTAATCGGTATGCGGAAGCTCGTCCCGCTGATCGCGATCGCGGCCCTCGTGGTCGGGTTCACGGCGCTCTTCTGGGCGTTCGAGTACCGGCAGCGGGCGACTCAGGCCCAGGTGACCCGGGCGGTCTACCGCGAGTTCGGACGGCGAGGCGCCCGAATCAGGTGCTTTGCGCAGACCGGGAATGGGACGAGATGGAACTGCGTCAGCGCACGATGGGGTGACGACCCCGCCTGTCGACAGGTCTTCGTCAACGTGTTGGGGTCCATGAACATCCGCCACGAGACTGTCGTCTGTGAGGGTTAGTGGAGCCATGTCGGGCGCTGCTGGACGTCCGCCGCCGGAACCGAGCTGACACGGTTCTCTGCCGAACTTCGTCGCCTCGACAGCCGTCTAATCCACATGAGCTCGTGGCCCGGTGTCCGGAAAGCTGCGGTGCTCGGGCTCGTCGCCCTGGGGGCGACGGCCTGCGGCGCCGCCATGCAGGAAGGCTCCGGTGCGAACCCTCATGCCTCGACGGCCAGCGAAGGCGGCTCCGTACCCGCGATGACGGTGACGCCGGGCGGCGACGGCGAGCGGATGGCGTTCCCGATGAAGTCCTTTGATGGGATGAAGGAGGTCGCGCAACGGACGATTCCGCCGGCGTCCGCGCTGCCCTTCGCGGCGGCGTTTCCGGCGGACGCCGGCGCGCCGATGGGTGTGTTCGTCTCGAAGCCGGCCGACTACCCCGCCGGCGAGACGGAGATCGTCGAGGAGTACGACGGTTCGTCGCCGTACGGCCCCTTTCGGGTGCGCGAGTCGAAGCACCCCGACGGCGAGCTCGACCAGTCGTTCATCGACGGGATCCCGTCCGTGTGCGCCGCATCATGTACCGACCACCGTCTGGTGAAGCTCCAGCCAGGCATCCAAGGTGCGCTGCTGGCCGGACCCGATGGTCCGACGAGCGTGACCTGGCTGCAAGGCCCGTACGAGCTCATCGTCATCGGCCCGGCGGCCACATTCTCGCCCGACACCGCGGTCGCGATCTCCGAAGACCTGGCGGCGAGGTTCGCGCCGACCGCAGCGAACGGCTGATCCCTTCGGTTGCCGGGCAGCCGACCCGGCGAGATACTCGGTCCAGTGAACCTGGATCGCGTCACCGACCATGCACGTCGTGTGGTCGCTCCCAAGCCGACGTGACCCGCTCGTCTGCCGGCAGCGTCCTCGTGGTCGTGCTCGTGCTGGTCGGCATCCCGCTGGGTGCCTTCATCGTCGCCCGGGACAGCAAGCCTCACCATCATGCGTCGCCCATCGCCCTCGAGATGCGCCGGCTCACCGCCGACCTGAAGCGTCAGGGCGCGACGCACATCACCTGCGGCTGGACGGGCTACGTGAACGGCGGATCGACGACGGTGACCTGCTCGGGTACCGCGCGGGGAGGTCTGTCGGGCTCCTCGATGTATGCGCTCGGCGACGTTCTGAGCAACGCGCCGGCCTGATCTCGCGTGTGTGATCGTCGTCACACGTCGTCCGGATCGGGCGATGTGGAACGCGTGACCGCGCGTCCGTAGCCTGCGGCCATGTTTTCCCCTCACACCCGGAAGGATCCAGACATGTTCCGCATGACTCGCTCCCTCATCGTGGCTGCCGCGGTCCTCGCCGTCGCCGCCCCGGTTGCGTCCGCCAAGCCGCTCGCCATCGTCAAGCCCGTCACCTCGACGGCTTCCGGCTATCAGGGCACGTACCGGTCGGTGGACACCAACGTCCGGCTCTCGCCCGACCGCGCTGACAAGGTCGGCACGCTCGCGCAGGTGACGAACATCCACCAGGTCCCGGTCGCGACCACGAAGACCGTGACTCACAGCTCGTTCGACTGGACGTCCGCCCTGATCGGCGCGGGCTTCATCGTGTCGATCGTCCTCGTCGGCGCCGGGGCCATCGGCCTCCGCGGCCGCCGGCGGATGGCGCTAGGGGTCTGACCCCGACCCTGCGGGCGGACTTCCTCGGAGGCCCGCCCGCTGCCCTGGTCCGGGCTACGCCGGTGCCAGCGCGGCAAGGTCGGCGAGCCGCCGCCGCAGCACCTCCGCGTCGCCGATCGGAACCTGCACGACGATCCGGCCGACACCCAGCTCGGCAAACCGGGCCAACCGCTCCCCGTCCAGGTCGAACGCGAACACGGTCACGTCGCCGGGCCCGAGCCCCGCCTCCGCCCGCAGGCGGCGCCACTCGGCCAGGCCGCGCTCGAACTCGCCCACCTCGTCGACGACCGGCCCCCAGGCGTCGCCGTGGAGCGCGGCCAGCCGCAGGCTGCGGGCCGAGTCGCCGCCCACGATGAGGGGCGGATGCGGCTCCTGGACGGGCTTCGGCCAGCACCAGATCCGGTCGAAGTCGACGTGGTTGCCGTGAAACTCCGCCTCGTCAGTCGTCCAGATCGCCTTCATCGCGAGGATCTGCTCCTCCATCAGCGCCCACCGCGTCGCCGGATCGACGCCGTGGTTTCGCAGCTCCTCGACGAGCCAGCCGGCGCCGACGCCGAAGAGGAAGCGCCCGCCCGAGATGTGGTCGATCGTCGCGACCTGCTTCGCGAGGGCGATCGGGTCGTGCTGGGGCACGATGCAGATGCCGGTCCCCAGGCGCAGCCGGGTCGTGCAGGCCGCGGCCGCGCCGAGCGCGGTGAACTGGTCGAGCAGCCGCGCGTCCTCGCCCGGCCGGTCGCCCGCGATCAGGTCGACCCGGCTGGCCGGGACGTGGCTGTGCTCCGTGAGGAACAGCGACTCGAGCCCGGCGTCCTCGACGATGCGCGCGAGTTCCGTGATGCCGACGCCCGTGTCGGTGAGCCACACGGCCACGCCGAGTCGCATCGCGCGCATGGCGGGTGATCCTAGAGGCAACACCCGCCCGATGAGTTCCTCGCCCGCCGGTCTCCACCTGCGATGAGCCTGCTCCGGTACTCGGCGTCGATCTCTCTCGACGGGTTCGTCGCCGGTCCCGATCAGCGCCCGCAGCACCCGCTCGGCGTCGGCGGCGCGATCCTCATGGGCCGGAACATGTTCGACGGCGGGCCGGGGGGCGTGGGGCGACTCGCCCTGGAACGGATGGTGGGGCGAGGAGCCGCCGTTCCGCAGATCGCGCTCGACCTCGCGCGGGAGGCGGCCGGCGGCCGCGCTACGAGCGGGGGACAGGCGGGTGCGCCGCGACGTGCGCCCGCGTGAGCCGCTCGGCCGCGTCGGCGTCGCCCTGCTCGATCGCGTCGGCGATCCGCTCGTGCTCGTCAGCCCAGGCCGAGGGCCCGGCCGGCTCGGCCGCCTGGGCGGCGTAGATCGGGACGCCGATGCGCGGCACCCACAGCATCTCGGCGAAGCGGGTGAGGTGGGGGTTGCCGGATGCGGCGGCCAGCGCCAGGTGGAACGCGCGGTTGGCGGCGAAGCTCTGGCCCCGCTCGCCGTCGGCGCCCCGCTGCACGGCGATGGCGTCGCGCATCGCCGCGATCCCGTCCGGGTCGCGCCGCTCGGCCGCCAGGCGGGCCGCCCCCGGCTCGAGCGCGACCCGCGCCGCCCAGGCGTGGCGCATGTCGCCGAAGTCGAGCTCAGACACGGTCGCGCCGCGGTTGGGCGAGAAGTCGACCAGCCCCTCGGCCGCCAGCCGCCGCAGCGCCTCGCGCAGCGGCGTCCGCGACACGCCCATCTCCTCGGCGAGCGAGACCTGTCGCAGCTTCGACGCGCGAGGCAGGTCGCCGGCGAGGATCCGCTCGCGCAGGGCGGTGTAGACATGATCCACGACGCTCTGGATCTCCAGGCGTCCGTTCGGCGAACTGGCGCTCATTGGTCTTTGCATACAGTACGCCGCCGCTCCGCAGCGTCAAGGTAGAAGGGGGGTCTTGACAGCCGTCCGGTCATGCAGGTGTGGAAGCCCGACCGGATCCGCAACGCCGCAGCGCCACCAGCGCTTCGCCTGATCACCAGCCGTCGTGCGTCCAGGCGCGCGGGACTTACCGATCAATCATCTAGGTGACGCCCTGCGTCGAGACGGGGCGGACGTCCGCGAGACGCCGCTCCAGCCGCAGATTGGCGACGATGCCCACCTCGTCCAGGGTGCCGAGGCGCTTTCGCACGAGCTGCGCGGCCGCGCCGTAGCCGTAGGTGTGGGCGGCGCGGAAGCGGAAGACGCCGCTGCGCCAGTCGCCCTCGTGCCACGGGTTGAGCGGCGACATGACGAGGGCGCACTCCTCGGCCTGGACGGCGTCGCGCAGGCGCAGCTCGAGGAAGAGCGACGACCAGTCCGACGGCTGGGCGGCGACGATCGCGTCCCACTGTTCGACGAGGGTGGCGGGCATCGCGGGGATCGTACCCGGGCGCGGCGACGGGCTTGCGCGGTGGGGGGCAGCGATATAGCATGTGAGCTATGAAAGCGATGAAGCGCCGGATCCTTCTCGCCGCGATCGGGGTGGCCGCGGCCGGAGCGGCGTACGAGCTTCTCGTCGCCCTCGGCGTGATCGGCCTCGGGCCGCGGCCCGGCGACGCGCCGGCCGGCGCGACGGCGATCGTCCCGCTCGCGCTCCTTGCGCTCCTGCTGGCGGGCGGACTGCTTCTGGCGGCGGCCGTGGGCGGGCGCCGCTGGAACGGGTGGGGCAGGCTGGCCGTGCCGGCGGCGGGTGCCGCCGCCTCGGCGTTCCTCGTTGCGCGGTTCTACTCGTACGACCCCTACTACGCGCCGTATCTACGGCGAATGTCGGAGGAGGGGCTCGTGGCCGGCCGCTTGATCGCCTTCCTCGTTGCCGCGACACTCGTGTCGGGGCTTCTCGTGCGCAGATGGCCGCGGGCGGCATCCGCGGGAACGGCCGTGGGCGTGTGGGCGATCGCGCTGACGGCGGCGGTCGCCGGACTCGGCCACTAGCGCGGCGGCAGCACCGGCGGCGCCGAGTTCAGGTCGAGCTCGCGCTCGCTCATGAAGTGGGCGGCGGTGATCATCCGCAGCCGCCGGACGACGTGGGTGCGGCGATCGATCCAGAGGCGGAAGAACGTCGGCCCGCCGGGCTGGACGAGCGTCAGCTCGACGGTGTTGGCGTCGCCTCCGGCGACGTAGACCGACTCGGCAGTGGGCGCCCAGAACGGGTCGGGCTGGCGGATGGCCGGCGTGAACGAGCGCTTCCAGCCGCCGCTCGCGAGCTGATCCCACCGGGTCGTGCCGATGATCCGCGAGTGCTCGCCGCCGTGGACGTCGATGGTCAGCCGGTTGGGGGCCTGGACGATGTACGTCGTCGCCACCGTCCGTCCCGGCCCGGAGGAGAGCACGTTCTCGGCCCGCAGACTGTGGAGCGCGGCAAACGCCCGGGCGGCCTCTCGCAGCAGCGCGGGAGCGGGGCGGGCGTCGGCGCCGGGCAGGTCGAGCGTTGCGTCGACGTTCGGCTCGCCGGGGCGGATGACGACGACGTCGACCGGCGCCGCGGACGCGCCAATTGGCGCCTGATAGCAGACGCCAGGTGAGCCGGGGCACGGGAGGGCCACGTGGCCGTTCACGAGCACGATCACATCGGGCACGGCCGCGCCGGTCTGCGAGAGCAGCGTCAGCCGCAGCGCATGCCGGCCGACGCGCTGCCCGCCTACGGCCAGGTCGGAGGCCTCGGCGGCGGCCGTCGCACCGGTCGCGGCGGGCGCGGCGGGCACCGGCGGTGCGCCCGAAGGCGCGCCGAGGGTGACGTCGGCGGTCAGCGGCCGCGGCCCGGACTCGATGCGCAGGCGCATGTGGCCCTGCGGCAGGGCCGTGAGCAGCCCGGCGTAGGAGCCGTCCGGTGCGCGGCGCAGCACCGCGCCGCTGCGTGCCGTCCGGATGTTGATCGTGGGTTCGGTGGCGCCCGGCAACCGCAGGTCGACGGCGTTCGTGCCCGCGAACCCGGGCCACAGCGCGAGCCGCGCCCCACCCGCCAGGCGCAGGCTGACCGGCCCGCCGGCGGGAGCGGACGCCGCCGATCCGACGCCGGGCGTGTTCGCCGGCGGCAGGTCGGTGAGCAGCGCGACGACCGCCAGCACCGCCGCCATCAGTCCGATCTCGACGGCGCCGCGGCGCCGGATCGCCTCGAAGGCCGAGAGCCGGCGGCGGTTGAGATATCCGAGCGCGACGAGGCAGGCGAGCAGGCCCGCCTTGACGGCGAGGGCGCGGCCGTAGCCGGTCTGCCACACCTGCGCGGGCGAGGAGACGGCCCAGAGCGCTCGTCCCAGCCCGGTTGCCGCGAGCACGGCGACGCTCGCGAGCGCGATCTTCGAGAAGCGCGTTGTGGCGTCCGTGCGGACGCGGCCGCGCTCGCCGTCGGGCAGGCCGCGGGTGGCGTAGGGCGTGACCAGCACGAGCTGGACGAGGCCGCCGATCCAGACCGCCGCGGCGAGCGTGTGAAGGGCGTCGACGGCGACCGCCGGAAGTCCCAGCCCGGGATCGCCGGCGTGCCCCGAGAGTCCCGGCACGATCACCGCCCACGCTCCCAGCGCGACGGCCGGCACGGCCAGGACGAGCGCCGCCACGCGGCTGCGGCGGGCGACCGCGAACGCCGCCGCCGTGGCGACGCAGAACGCGGCGCCGAGGTCGATCCCGCGGCCGAACTCGCGCCCGAACCGGGTCGCCCCGAGCGCCGAGCCGATCGGGCCGTGGTGGTTGAACGCCTGCCAGAACGACACGCCCGCCACCTCGGCGCCCTCGCGCGTGAGCGCGACCCAGCCGCCCGCCAGCATCAGCGCCGCAGCGCCGAGCAGGAGCGAGTTTGCCCGCGCCCCCTCGCGCAGCGCCGCCATCTCCCGCGGCTTGCCGGTGACGGCGGCGATGGCCGGCCGGAACACGGCCACCCGGTAGATCGCGCCGCCGACGAGCAGCATCAGCCCCAGGAAGTACGCGAACCGGGCAGCCAGGAACGGCCAGTCGAGGGATGAGGTCTGGGTCGTCGCCGCCTGCGGCGGAGGGCGGTTGCGGCCGACGCCGATCGCAACGACGCCCGAGACGATGTGCCCGTCCGACGAGACGACCCGCCAGCGGACGGTGTAGTCGCCGTCGCCGAGGCCGGTTCGCAAGGGGATGACGAGCGCGCGCGAGTCGCCGTGCTCGAGCCGGGCGTGGCCGGCCAGCACCGACGCGCCGGTGCTCGAGACGACCGCGCTGCCCGCGTCCTGCACCGGCTCGTCGAAGTGGAGCACGATCTGCGTGGGAGCCTGGGGGACGACGCTGCCCGCGGCCGGGTCGCTGCGGAGCAGGCTGGCGTGCGCCAGCGCCGAGGCCGGAAAGGCCGCGGGCACGAGCAGCGGAAGCATGATTGCGAGCGCGCGGAGACCGCGCATGGACGGGGTCGACCTCCTGGGTTCGGTTCATCCGGCTACGCGTGCCGGAGTCGGCCGGTTTCAGGGAGGCGTGGGCGGCCCGCGGCCGCGATGCGCGCCGAACGCGAGGCGCCCGGCCGGTGCCGCGATCGGCACGGGTCGCGGCGGCGTCGCCAGGCGCAGGAGCAGCTCCATGGCCGCCATGACCGCGTCACCAAGGCCCTCGAGGGCGAGCCCGAGGGCCCGGTCGGCGCTCCGGACGAGGCCCGCGCCGAGCAGGGCGAGAGCGGTGTGGAGCGCAAGGGCGCCTGCCTGGCCGGTGTGCGCCGGCGCGCCGGCGGCGAGCAGGGCGACGTGGGCGCAGCCCTGAGCGGCGAGCATGACCGCCGCCGTCTCCGGGAGGCCGAGCGGCGTGTGCGCCGCAATCAGCGGTGTCCCGCGCCGGGCGCGGGCCGCCGCGTGTCGCGCTCGTCGAGCCGAAGAGGCCATGTGCACGAGCGCGATCGCGCCCGCCGATGCCGCACCGAGGGCGGGGATCGACCACGCCGGATCGGCCAGCGCAGCCGCGCCGCCGTGCGCGGCCGTCGCCGATGCAGCGGCGACTCCGGCCAGGGCCAGCCCGCGAGCGAGCGTGTTGGTGCGCATCTGCGACGGAAGTATCGCAGCCGGGATTAGGATCCCGTCTGTGGATTCCGCCACGCTGGACAGGTTGGCAAAGCTCGCCGTCGGGTTCGGAGCCAATGTCCAGCCGGGCCAGCGGGTGATGATCATCGCCTCGATCGGGCAGGAGGCGCTGGCCCGCAAGATCGTCGAGCTCACCTACCAGGCCGGCGCGGTGTACGTGGACATGATCTACCGCGACCCCTACGTCCAGCGGGCACGGCTCCAGCACGCGGTCGACGAGGCGCTCGGCTACGAGCCGGAGTGGGTCGTCGAGATGGTGCGCCAGCACGGCATCCACAAGGGCGCGATCATCGCGCTCAGCGGGCCCGTCGCGCCGGGGTTGCTCGACGGCATCGACCCGTCCCGGATCGGCCGCGACCGTCCGCCGGCGCAGAAGCAGCAGACCGAGAACATGACCGAGGCCCGCAACAACTGGTCGATCGTGCCGTGCCCGACCGAGGGCTGGGCGACGCTCGTGCACCCCGACCTCGAGCCCGACGCGGCGCTCGACCGGCTGTGGGAGGAGATCGCGATCGTCTGCCGGCTCGACACGGACGATCCCGTCGCTGCGTGGTCGGCGCGGATCGACGAGCTGAAGCGGGCCTGCGGGGCCCTGAACGAGCGCCGCTTCGACACCATCCACCTGGAAGGGCCCGGCACCGATCTGCGCGTCGGCCTCCTGCCCGGCTCGAACTGGAACGGCGGGGGCATGTCGACCGCGTGGGGGCTTCCGCATCGCGCCAATCTGCCCACCGAGGAAGTCTTCACGACGCCCGATCCCGAGCGGGTCGACGGCGCCGTTCGCGCGACGAAGCCGCGCGAGCTCTCCGGCACGATCGTACGCGGCCTGGAGGTGCGCTTCGAGGGCGGCCGGGTGACGTCGATCGACGCCGACGAGAATGGCGACGTCCTCAAGGCGTACGCGGAGCGCGACGAGGGCGCCGGCCGCCTCGGCGAGCTCGCGCTCGTCGACGCCGGCGGGCGCATCGGCCCGCTCGACACCGTCTTCTACGACACGCTGCTCGACGAGAACGCGGCCAGCCACATCGCCCTTGGCCAGGGCTTCGACTGGGCCGTCGAGGAGGCTGACCGCGAGCGGATCAACCGCAGCGATATCCACGTCGACTTCATGATCGGCTCCCCCGAGGTCGACGTCACCGGCGTCACGGCCTCGGGCGACCGCGTGCCCGTGCTCCGTAACGGCGCCTGGCAGATCTGAGCCGGGATGCTCCGGGGGCGCTGCGGATGCCGTGCGGTGCAGTACGAGGTCGCCGGCGAGTTCATCGTCGCCTACAACTGCCATTGCTCCAATTGCCGCGCGACGACCGGCTCTGCCGTGATCGAGGACAACGGCCCGGACCACGCAATGGGCTGCCGAGAGTGCTGGTCGCTTGTCTACTTCACGCGCACGGCGCCCGAAGGCATGTATGTCCGCGTGCCGTACGGCACGCGGATCGACGAACCCGCCCTCAGGCCGATGGCCCACATGTTCGTCGGATCCAAGGCCCCGTGGTACGAGATCTCGGACGACCTGCCTCAGCACGACGAGTACCCCTGGGACTCGTGACTGGAAGCGGGACCTGGCCCCGGGCCGCCCGTCAAGGGGACAGTCCCCTTAACGGTGGTCACGGAAGCGCAACGGCTTGCGCGCGCCCGCCGTTCGGGGTCTGACCCCGATCAGGCGGCGCCGGTGCGCATGCGGAAGATCGTGGCGATCACCTCGGCCGGGTCGAGATCGTCGTCGTGGCCGAGGCTGCCGCCGCGCAGCCGCAGCGAGGTGTAGGCCATCAGATCGCGCATCGAGATGACGCCGACCACCTGGCCGTCGCCGTTCACCACCGGCAGGTGGCGGAAGTGGCCGTCGACCATGAGCGCCATCGCCTCGGGGATGTTCGTGTCCGGGGCGGCGGTGAGGACGTGGCTGGTCATCCGCTCGCTGACGGGCGTGGCCGGGTCGGTGCCGTCGCTCACGCAGCGCATCAGGTCGCGCTCGCTGATCACGCCGACCAGGTTGCCCGCCTCGTCGACCACCATCGCGGCGCCGACGTCGGCCTCGACCATGTGGCGGGCCGCGTCACCGATCTGGGTGTCGGGCGACACCGTCACCACGTGCGTCGCCATCACGTCCGTCAGTTCCATCAGCCCGAGTGTACGTGCCCTGCCGGGGTCATGCGAGCAGGAGCGTCGGCGCCTCGAGATGGCGTTTGACGGTCTGGAGCAGCCGCGCGCCGTCGGCGCCCGAGCAGGCGCGATGGTCGCAGGAGAGGGTCACCGACATGATCTTGCGCGGGACGACGGCGCCGTCGCGGACGACCGCGCGCTCGACCGTGCTCGACACCGCCAGGATGGTCGACTCGGGCGGGTTGATGATCGCCGAGAAGGCGGCGACGTCGAACATGCCCATGTTCGAGACCGTGAACGTGGCGCCCTCGATCTCGGACTGGCGCAGCTTCCCGTCGCGGGCCCGCTTGACCAGGTCGCGCGTCTCGGCCGCGAGCCGGCGCACGCCCTTCGTGTCGGCGTCGCGCAGCACCGGGACGATCAGGCCGTCGTCGAGCGCCACCGCGATCCCGACGTGCACATGGGAGTGGTAGACGTGGTGACCGTCGACGTAGGAGCGGTGCGCCTGCGGGTGCTGCACCAGCGCCTGGGCGCACGCGCGCACGATCAGGTCGTTCACGCTCACCTTCTCGCCGGAGTCGGCGAGGGCCTCGTTCAACTCGGCCCGCAGCTCGAGGGCGCGGGTCATGTCGATCTCGGAGCTGACGTAGAAGTGGGGGACGGTCGCCTTGGATTCGGCCATGCGCCGGGCGACGGCCTTCAGCATCGGCGTCAGCTCGCGCACGTCGTCGCCCTCGCCCGGAGGCGGCGGCGCGGCCTGGGCTGCGGCCGGGGCCGCCGGCGCGGGCGTCACGCCGCCCGCGAGCGCCTTCTCGACGTCGGCCTTGACGATGCGGCCGTCGGGCCCGGTGCCCTTGCCCGCCAGGGTGCGCAGGTCGAGCCCGCCCGCGTCGGCCATCCGGCGCGCGATCGGGCTGGCGCGCAGGCCGCCCCCGTCGGAGGGGGCTTCCTCGGTCACGGTCGCGACCGGCGCCTCTTCCTTGGCCTCGGCCTCGGGTTCGGCCGCGGGCGCCGGCTCGGCGGCGCCGTTGTCGCGGCCGCCGCCGTTCGCGGAGGCCGCGGCCGGCGCGTCGGCGGGCACCTCCTCGCCCTCGGCGCCGATGATCGCGATCGGTGCGCCCAGGGCGGCGGACTCGCCGTCGCCGACGAGGATCCGCAGCATCGTGCCGTCCTCGTAGGCCTGGAAGTCCATCGTGGCCTTGTCGGTCTCGATCTCGGCGATCACGTCGCCCTCGTGGAAGCTCTCGCCCTCGCGCTTCAGCCACCGGCCGATGGTGCCCTGCTCCATCGTGTCGGAGAGGCGGGGCATGGTGAGCTCTTCAGACATGGGCGAACCTTACAGTCCGCACTCGGCCAGCAACGAGCGCGCGGCGGCCTCGATCTTCGACTCGAGCGGCAGCGCGGCGAGCTCGAGCGGCTTCGCGTAGGGCATGGGCACCTCGGCCTGGCCGACCCGCTCGACGGGCGCGTCCAGGTCGTCGAAGCAGACCCGCTGCAGGCGGGCCGCCAGCTCGGCACCGACGCCGTAGGTCGACCAGCCCTCCTCGGCGACCAGCACCCGGTTCGTCTTGCGCACCGACTCCGCCACCGTGTCGACGTCGAGCGGCCGCAGCGACCGCAGGTCGACGACCTCGACCGAGATCCCGTCCTGCGAGAGCCGGTCGGCGACGCGCAGCGCCCGCTGCACGGTGTAGGAGTGGGCGACGAGGGTGAGATCGGTGCCCTCGCGGGCGATCGCGGCCCGGCCGAGCGGGACGAGGCCGTCGCCGTTCTCGGGCAGGGCGCCGGTCAGGTTGTAGAGCACCAGGTTCTCGCAGAAGAGCACCGGGTCGTCGTCGCGGATCGCCGTCTTCAGCATCCCGTAGGCGTCCGCCGGCGTTGCCGGCGAGACCACCTTCAGGCCCGGGCAGCCGGCGAACCAGGCCTCGAGCGACTGCGAGTGCTGGGCGGTCAACTGGGCGCCGGCACCGCCCGGCGCGCGGATCACGAGCGGCACGCCCACCTTGCCGCCGAACATGTAGCGGATCTTGGCGGCGTGGTTGATGACCTGGTCCATCGCCACCAGGATGAAGTTGATCGTCATGATCTCGATTACCGGCCGCAGGCCCATCATGGCCGCGCCGATGCCCGCGCCGACGAAGCCCTCCTCGGAGATGGGCGTCTCCCGTACGCGGGTCGCGCCGTACTTCTGCCACAGGCCGGCGGTGACCTTGTAGGAGCCCTCGAAACGCCCGATCTCCTCGCCCATCAGAAAAACGTCCTGGTCGCGGCCGAGCTCCTCGTCGAGGGCCAGGCGCAGCGCCTCGCGGTAGGTCACGTCGGCCATGTCTGCTCGCCTCCGCGCTCGCCGTAGGGGGCACCCGACTGCATGCGGGAGAACTGCTCCTCGTGGGCCGGGTCGCCGTAGAGGTGCTCGTAGAGGCTGTCGCGCCCGGGCGCCGCCGCGGCGACCGCCTTGTCGATCGCGTCCTTCACCACGGCCGAGACGTCCTGCCAGATCGCGTCGAGATCGGCGGCGGTGGCGAGGCCGCGCTCGCCGAGCAGCAGGCCGTAGCGCGTGATCGGGTCGCGCTCGCGCCAGGAGCGCACCTCGTCGGCGGTGCGGTAGACCTTGCCGGCGTCGGCCACCGAGTGGCCCCGGTAGCGGTAGGTGATCGTCTCGAGCAACGCCGGCCGGCGCTCCTCGCGCGCCTGGCGCAGGAGCCGGTCGGCCGCCTCGCGCACCGCGAGCACGTCGTTGCCATCGACCTGCTCGCCGTGCATGCGGTACGCGGCGGCCCGCTTCCACAGCTCGGGCTCGGCGTTCGACTGCTGCACCGACGTCCCCATCCCGTACTGGTTGTTGATCGCATGGAACACGATGGGGAGATCCCAGACCGCGGCCAGGTTGAGCGCCTCGTGGAACGACCCGGTCGCCACGGCGCCGTCGCCGAACTGGCACAGGACGGCGAACGGGAGCTCCCGATAGGTCATCGCGAGGGCGGTTCCGGTGGCGATCGGCAGATGCGCCCCGACGATGCCCCAGCCGCCGTAGAAGTGGCGTTCCACGTCGAGCAGGTGCATCGAGCCGCCGCGGCCGTGGGCAACGCCCGACTCCTTGCCGAAGAGCTCCGCCATGACCGCCGCCGCAGGGCTTCCGACCGCGAGGGCGGTGCCATGGTCGCGGTAGCTGGCGTAGAGGGCGTCGCCGTCGACGAGCGCGTCGATCGCGCCCACCGACGAAGCCTCCTCGCCGATCGCGAGATGGCAGTAGCCGCCGATCCGGGCCCTGGTGTACTGCTCCTCGGTTCGTTCCTCGAACCGGCGGATCAGCGCCATCTGCCGGAAGAGGTCGAGCGCGTGCTCTCGGTCGTTCAGAACCGAAGCCTCGCCCGCCGCGGTCTTCGCCATATCAGGAACACTAGACGCTAGGCTTGCGCCCGCGATGGCGACCCCAGTGACGGTTCCCAGCCTGGGCGAGGAGGACGCGCCGGCCGTCCTGATCCGGTTCCTGGTGGAGCCGGGACAGGCCGTCCACCGCGGCGACCCGCTCTACGAGCTCGACACCGACAAGGTGACGCAGGAGGTCGAGGCCGAGGCCGACGGCGTCCTGCTCGAGGTCGTCGGCACGCCCGGCGTCGAGTACCCGCCCGGCGCGACGATCGCCTGGATCGGCGAGCCCGGCGAGACGGCCGGAGCGTGAGCGGCTCCTACCGCGTCGCCCATCTCGACGACCTCGACCGCATCGAGGTGGCCGGCGGCCAGTACCGGCCGATCCGCCGTCGGCTGGGCGTGCGCGCGTTCGGCATCAACGCCTACACCGCCGACAAGGCCGGCGACCAGGTCGTCGAGCAGCACACGGAGGGCGCGGGCGGCGGTTCCGGCCGGCAGGAGGAGCTGTACATGGTGGTCGCGGGCCACGCCGAGTTCACCGTGGCGGGGGAGACCGTGGACGCGCCCGCGGGCACCATGGTGTTCGTCCCGGACGTCAACGCCAGGCGCGGCGCCGTCGCCACCGCCGACGCGACGACCGTGCTGGTCGTGGGCGGGCCCGCCGACTCCCCGATCCCGACCTCGCCCTTCGAGTACTGGTTCGCGGCCGAGGCGCCGTACAACGCGGGCGACTACGACGGCGCGATCGAGGTGGCCTCGGAGGGGCTCAGCGAGTGGCCCGAGTCCGGGCAGCTGAACTACCAGCTGGCGTGCTTCCAGGCCCTGGCCGGCCGCCGCGACAAGGCGCTCGAGCATCTCGCGATCGCCGCCGCGAACGACCCGCGCGTGGCCGAGTGGGCCGCCGACGACTCCGACCTGGACTCGATCCGGGACGACCCGGCGTTCCCCAAGCCTGAATGAGCGGGTCAGACCCCGCTTATTCACGACTAGGATGCCCGCGAAAGCGAGCGAGGGAGCGAGTCGATGGACTGTGACGTCGCCGTCCTGGGCGGAGGGCCGGGCGGCTACCCGGCCGCCATCCGGGCGGCACAGCTGGGCGCCAACGTCGTCCTGATCGAGCAGGACCGCGTCGGCGGGACCTGCATCACGGTCGGCTGCATCCCCACGAAGGCGTGGGTGCAGACGGCGCACGGAATCAAGGAAGCGCGCGAGACGTTCGCCAAGATCGGCGTGCGCGTGTCCGCGCCCGAGCTCGACTTCGGCCAGGCCCAGACGAACAAGCAGGGCATCGTCGACGGACTCGTCAACGGGATCACCGGCGTCGTCAAGGCGAACGGCATCACGATCGTGAACGGCCGCGGCGCCTTCACGGGCCCGAACACGATCGCCGTCGAGGGCGGGGAGGACGTCACCTTCCGCTCGGCCGTCATCGCGACCGGGTCGCACTCGCTGCGCCCGCCCGTCAAGGGCATCGACGGCCCTCGATGCGTCGACTCCACCGGCCTGCTCGAGATCGGCGAGGTGCCGAAGCGGCTCGTGATCCTGGGCGGCGGCGTGATCGGCGTCGAATTCGCGTCGATCTTCAAGCATTTCGGCGCCGAGGTGACGATCGTCGAGATGCTCGAGCACCTGATCCCGATGGAGGACGCCGACGCCTCGAAGGAGCTCGAACGCGCGTTCAAGCGCCGCGGGATCACCACGCACCTGGGCGCGAAGGCGACCGAGATCGCCGAGAGCGACGGCGGCGTCACGCTGCACTACGAGGGCGGCGACGGCAAGCCGGGCACGGTCGATGCCGACCTCGTGCTGGTCGCGACCGGGCGCGGGGCGAGCACCGCCGACATCGGCCTCGACAAGGCGGGAGTCGACTTCGACCCGCGCAAGGGCGTGATCGCCGACAGGCACATGCGCACGAACGTGGAGCACATCTACGCGGTCGGCGACGTCGCCGGCGTCTACCAGCTCGCGCACACGTCGTTCCGCGAGGGCGAAATCGCCGCCGAGAACGCGCTCGGCCACGAGGCCGAAATGGACTACACAGCGGTGCCGCGCTGCGTCTACACCGATCCCGAGGTGGCCGCCGTCGGCCTGACCGAGGCGCAGGCGCGCCAGCAGCACGGCGACGACTCGATCGTCACCGGCCGCTTCCCGTTCTCCGCGTCCGCGCGGGCGCAGATGTACGCCGAGAAGGGCGGCTGGGCGAAGACGATCCACGAGACCCGCTACGGCGAGCTGCTCGGCCTCGTCATCGTCGGTCCGCAGGCGACCGAGCTCGTGAACGCGGGCGTGATCGGCATCGGCGCCGAGTCGACCATCGACACCGTGGCCGACTCGATCGCCGCGCACCCAACGCTGGCGGAGGCGGTCAAGGAGGCCGCGCTCGTCGCCCTGGGCCGGCCGATCCACCTGCCCCCGCCGCGGCAGCGGGCGAAGGCCGCCGCGCGGTGAGCGGCAGCATCGACGCGTCCAGGTATCTGATCCCGACGCTCAAGGACGACCCGGCCGACGCGGAGGCGATCAGCCACAAGCTGCTCGTCCGCGGCGGCTTCGTGCGCCAGGTCGGCGCCGGCCTCTACACCTACCTGCCGCTGGGCTGGAAGGTGCTCCAGAACGCGATGGGGATCATCCGCGAGGAGATGGACACGATCGGCCTCGAGATGCTGATGCCGGTGCTCCAGCCGGCCGAGCTGTGGGAGGCGACGGGCCGGTCGGGCGTCGACAACCTCTTCCACCTCGACGACTCCTCCGGCAAGCACTACGTGCTTGCGATGACCCACGAGGAGTGCATCACCTGGCACGCCGCCCGCACCATCCGCTCCTACCGGGAGCTGCCGCAGATCTGGTACCACCAGCAGACGAAGGAGCGCGACGAGCCGCGGCCGCGCGGCGGCATCCTGCGCACGCGCGAGTTCATCATGAAGGACTCCTACAGCTTCGACCGCGACCTCGAGGGGCTCGAGGAGTCCTACGCGAAGCACCGCGTCGTCTACCAGCGGATCTTCGAGCGCAGCGGCATCGAGACGTTCGCGATCGAGGCCGACGTCGGCATGATGGGCGGCCACGGCGGCGAGGAGTTCGTCGCCCCGAGCCCGAACGGTGAGGCCGATCTCGTGCGCTGCTCGAACTGCGACTACGCCGCGAACGTCGAGGTGGCCA